>JALZOE010000314.1 GCA_030857325.1 Acidobacteriota bacterium | reverse complement strand
ATTTTGCCGTCCGGCTGAAGTGCAACCGTACTTGCTGTTGTGTTAGACAGCGACGGGACGATATTAGTCCGACCGTCGCCGCTGAAAGTTAAATCGAGTGCGCCGTCAGACGTCAAACGCGCAACCGCAACGAACCTTTGTTTGATATTGCCCGTACTTCCGGCAATGACGATTTTATTATCGGTTTGAATCGAGGCTTTCCCTACACTAAAAAAATCAGCCGGAAAAGAAATTAAGGCTTTTCCGCCGCTTGCGAAAGTCGTATCGAACGAGCCGTCCGCATTGAAACGAACCAGAGCAGCTTTCGACGTGGGAAACGGCGCGCAGCACGTAGAGGCGTTGCCGACGACCAGAATTTTACCATCATTTTGCGCGAAAATATTTGTGGGAACACTAGTGCTTGTAATGCCGTTGCCGCTAGCCGGTAAAAATCGCGGGTTAGCTACGCCGTCGCCGTCGAAAGTCGTATCGAGCGAGCCGTTTGCATTGTAGCGAACGACAGCGAATATCCGGTCAGGATCGTCGCCAGGCGTATCGACAACAGATACGCTTCCTGCTGCCAGAATTTTGCCGTCAGGCTGAACCGCGAGATCAGCTATACCGGCACTTTCTCCCGTCGGCGGAATCATCGTAAAAACTTTGCCGTCGCCGTCGAACGTCGTATCGAGAGAACCGTCAGCGTTGAAACGGATAATCGCGAAATCGCTTCGCAAATCGGGTGCAGGGCGAGCGGAACTGCCGCCTGTTAAGATTTTACCGTCCGGCAGAATTTTAACTGAACTTAAGCTGTCATTGGTTCCGCGCAAATCCAATGTAACGGTTCCCGTCCCGTTAAAAGTAGTGTCGAAACTGCCGTCGGAATTTAGTCTGGCGACATATGAATTAAAGTTTGGAGATCTTCCATCGCTTCCGACAATAACGATTTTCCCGTTCGGCTGCAAAGCCAACTTAGCTACAAAGACGGATTCGATAATCACTTTGCCGCTCGTGCCGAACAACGAATCGATGCTTCCGTTCGCGTTGTAACGCACGAAAACGGTTTGCAGCGCTGAGTTAATGGAGATTACGCCAACGGCGATGATTTTCCCGTCCGGCTGAACCGCTATATCATTAATTTGTTCACTTCTGCTGCCGTTGTCGGTCGTAACAATTCCATCGCTGCCAAACGACGAATCCAAATCGCCTTCGGCAGCGAAAATTTCCGCCGCCGTTCCAAAAAAGAGAATTGCAAAAAAAAGAAACTTTATGTGGGCTGTGTAATGAATCATATTTTCTGTTTTCTCCTGCAAAACTGTTTCAAAAAGGGGTCGTTTTCAAGACGATTAAAAATATAGCACCACAGTATTAGGACACTACTAAATATTTTGCGGATTTGGCAGGCGTTTTTTTTGTGCTACAATGTTTTTAAGGATGCCAAACCCCAAGTTCCTGTTAAAACGAAAGTCGAAAGACGATTAGTTTTGACAGGACTTTTTATTTTACTGCTAATCAACGACGTGATGGACGTAATTATATTTGGACAACAACGATTCGAGTTCGCTTTCGGCGCGTATTAAATCGCGTTGTTTTTCGTTGCATCTCGATTCTAATAAATTCTTTTCCCACGTAGCCTTCTGTTCTTCATTTTTAATGTATTCAAGCTCCGCCTGCATTTCCCTGGCACGTTCCAAATAGGTGGTATGTAATTCGCCGGTGCGAGCATTTACACTATTAAAATTTGACTTTAACGCTTCGAGAGCTTCGTGCAGCCGCTCGACACGCTCAAAAGCCACTTCCACTTTTGCTTCGCCGATTAAGTTCGGAAGTTCCGCGCGCCGCGCCGTTAGAGCTTCTATGTCGCCGATTTGAGAGGATAGCTTCCACTCAATCTCACGATATTCATTTTCCAGAGCTAAGAGTTTGCGCTCCGCGTCGCTGGATAAATTATTAAAACTCATTTGAATTTCTCCTTTGAGTTACTCGGATTATGTAATGATATTAAGGGGGACTGAAATTTAATTTAACTATATTTTAAAGGCAAAAAAACCGCAAGGTTTTTTTTTACCGGCGGTTTCATTTTATTAACCTGATAATTAAACTAAAGGCGTGGACGTTTTTATTCGACTGAGAATCCGCGAATAAATTGAAATTGCTCAAATTTATTCGCCCGGTTCTTTGAAAATTGAACAGTCGTTTCGCCGCTAAAGCAATCCGTCAAAAGAATTTTGCATTTTTTTATTATGTATCTGAAAATGTAGCTGTTATGTGTTAGTTTCGAGTGTTGCCGAGTGAAAACATTTATTTTACTGTTTCCTCTATAACAATCTATAAAATTCTATAACTGTTGGTGGATAGATACTTATATGTTTGGAGCAAGCATCGGGCGCGGAGCAATGCGAATCATCGGCGAGCTGGTTAAGTGGCTCGCCTACGGCGGCGTCAGCCCGAATATTTTAACCGTCGTCGGTGTAACCATAAATGTCGGCTGCGGCGTGCTTTTCGGCTTCGGCGAATTTTTCTGGGCGGGAATCGTCCTTATCATCGCCAATTTGTTCGATATGCTCGACGGCAACGTGGCGCGTCTGTCCGGCAGAGTTACGCGATTCGGGGGATTTCTCGATTCGTCGCTCGACCGGCTCTCGGATATGGTCGCCTTTTTGGGCATCATAGTTTTTTACGCGAGCAACACGCCGCAGCACTCGCTGCTCAACGTTTTTCTGGCTGGCGCGGGAATGATTGGCTCGGTGATGGTCAGCTACACGACGGCGCGGTCGGAAAATATCGGCGTCAAATCGAACGTCGGATTTCTTCAGCGTCCCGAACGTGTCGTTCTGCTGATAATCGGCGGGCTTTCGACTTTTCCCGATTCGGACGCTTTTTTAGCCAACCGGATGCCGCAGGTTCTCTGGATTTTGGCAATCGGCTCGATTTGGACTTTTATTCATCGGATGTATCACACGTGGGTCGCGCTCAGGGATGAAGGTTCATAGAGTTTTTAGAGTAAAATAATTTATTTGCTCAACGAACTCAACGAACTTTAAAAACTTTTTTATGGAACGGCTTTCGACAATTTGGGAATGGATAATACAGTTTTGGGAATCACTCACCTGGGGCAGAATCGCGCTCGGCTCAGTATTGCTTTTAATATCGGTCGTCGTTAGTTATGCCGTCGTCGTTGTAGTTATGGTAAAAATTCCGGCGGACTATTTCAGCCCGCATTACTCCTCCGATTCATCGAAAAGTAAATCGTTTTTCGTTCGCTGGGGCGCGGTTATCTTTAAAAATTTAATGGGAGTTTTGCTGGTTCTGCTCGGCATCGCGATGACGGTCGGACCCGGACCCGGACTTTTAACGATTCTGATTGGTTTGATTATGCTCGACATTCCGGGCAAACGCCCGCTCGAAGCGAAAATTATTCAAAAACCGGCAGTTTTGTCGGCGGTAAACAGCCTGCGCGCGCGGTATAACAAACCTCCGCTGATAATGGATTAAAAATGAGACTTTTCGATATTTTCAAACCAAAAAAGCGGCAGAATACGGAAGCGGCAAGACGCGAATTTTTAATGCGTAACGGCAGAATCGCCGACGGAACGATTACCGACAGCGAAACTTCGGAAAGAGGCGAAGAAATCGTTTTCTACATTTACAGTATTCAAGGCGTCGATTTCGAGTCTTCGGAAATTTTAACCGCAGAGCAAATGGAAAATCCGCTGCAATACGCGCCCGGCGCAAAAGTCGGAATCCGTTTCGACCCGAAAAATCACGGAAACTCTATGTTAGTGTAAAACGGTTAATGGAAAATGGATAATAAAATCAAAATAAATTATCCATTATGCATTTTCCGTTTTCCGTTTAATTTCTTATGTTCAAAAAAATCTTAATCGCCAATCGCGGAGAAATCGCCTGTCGCGTCATTCGCGCCTGTCGTGAAATGCAAATCGAAACCGTCGCCGTTTATTCGGCGGCGGACACGGACGCGCTGCACGTTCGGATGGCGGACGAAGCGTATTTTATCGGCGCGCCGCCGTCGAACGAAAGCTACCTGCGCGGCGAAAAAATTCTTGAAGTCGCCAAACAATCCGGTGCGGAAGCGATTCATCCGGGTTACGGATTTTTGTCGGAAAATGCG
>JALZOE010000313.1 GCA_030857325.1 Acidobacteriota bacterium | reverse complement strand
ATTTTCAAGTCCGACAATCGAGTTTGCGCGAATTGTCCGCGCCATTCCGCAGATGCGTTCCGACAAAATCGGATTGCGTTTGTGCGGCATCGCGCTTGAGCCTTTCTGCCCGACTTTGAATTTCTCCTGCGCTTCTCTAACTTCCGTGCGCTGCCAATGGCGAACTTGCAGCGCGAATTTTTCGAGCGATGAAGCGATTATCGCCAGCGTGCAGAGATATTCGGCATAACGGTCGCGCTGAATAACCTGCGTTGAAATCGGCGCAAAATCGATTCCCAATTTTTTGCAAACTCTTTCTTCAACTTCCGGCGCGAGATGCGCGAACGTGCCGACCGCGCCGCTGATTTTCCCGACTGAAATAATATCTTTCGCTCGTTCGAGCCGCTCTTTATTTCTTTGCATCTCCGCAAACCAGAGCGCGAACGTCATTCCGAAACTCGTCGGTTCGGCGTGTATGCCGTGCGTTCTGCCGATTTGCGACGTGTCTTTAAATTCAAAAGCGCGGCGTTTTAAAACTTCCGAAAGTTCATCGACTTTTTTCAGTAAAACGTCGCACGATTCTTTTAAAAGCAGCGCGTTCGCCGTATCGACGACATCGCTCGACGTTAAGCCGTAATGCACGAAACGCGCCGTCTCGCCGATATTTTCCGCCAGATTCGTCGTAAAAGCGATAACGTCGTGGTCAGTCGTTTTCTCGATTTCTCGGATTCTTTCGGACGTAAAAGCGGCTTTGGCTTTTATTTCTTCAACCGCGTCCGCCGGAATCGTTCCCATTTCGGCGTGAACTTCGCAAACGGCGATTTCAACGTCGAGCCATTTCTGAAACTTATTCCGCTCCGACCAGAGCGCGCCCATTTCGGGCAAAGTATAGCGTGCAATCATATAAAATTTAGTGTTCCGCAAAACTGCCGAACGATTATTCCGATTCGTTTTATAACTAGCGGAGAATCGACAATTTAGCCGTTTCGTCGGGCGCGGTTTCCTTAGCAGAATCTTTATTATTTTGCGGCGCGTCTTCGGTAAGATTTTCTGGTTTGTCGCCTAAAACATCCTGAATATAAAGCGTCTGCACCAAAACCATAACAACCGCCAGAATAGGCGTGGCGAGAATCAAACCGAGCGCGCCGAGCAGAACCGCTAAAGCTAGTTGTGAAATAATCGTTAAAACGGGCGGCAACTCGACCGTCCGGCGTTCAATCATCGGCGTCGCCAGATTCGATTCGATAAGCTGGACGACGACGAACAAAATCAAAACGTATAAAGCCGTCGTCGGGCTTTCGATAAACGCCAGCAAAATCGCGGGAACGGCTGATAAAATCGGTCCGAAGTTAGGCACAAACGAAAACAAACCGGCAATCAAACCGAGCGTTAAGGCGAGCGGAACGCCGAGAATCGACAGACCGATCCAGGTTAAAACGCCGATGAGCAGCATCGACGCGCCCTTGCCGATAAGCCACCAGCTCAAGGTTTCCCCGATTTCATACAAAATTTCGCGCACCCGTTTTCGCTTATTCTGCGGAAAAAGTTTCGTAAAACCCCTGATATAAAGTTTCGGCTCGCTTGCCAGATAAATCGACAGCAGAAGCATCAGCGAAATATTGGTCAGCGCGCCCAAAGTGGACGAAAAATAACCGCCGACGCGCGACATCACGTCGGAATTATTAACTTTTTCGATAACTTCGTCGTTGCTCGGCAGCTGCTCGATAATTGCTCTGCCCCAGCTGAAATTTGACAAATACGCGGTTGCCTGCTGAATAGACTGCGGCAAATCGGCACGAAGTTTTTTAACCTGCTCCGACACGCTCGGCGCGAGCAGCCAGACGCCCAAAGCCAGCGCGCCGATCAGCAGAAACGAGACGAGCAGCACCGAAACGCCTTCGCTCAGGCGCAGATAACGACGCGAAATATTCGCCAAACCGTGCAGAAAAATCGCCACCAGAACCGCGCCGAAAAACAGCAGAAGCACGTCTATCACATAAATCGCTCCCAAAACGAGCAGTATTATAAACGTTACAACGGCGCAGATTATCAAAATTCGCTTTGTAAAGCTCTGGTTTGAATTTTCAACAGAAGTCATTTGATTTGGTAGATTCATTATCAATAAGTTTATTTTTTTACGATTAAATGTTGTTTTGTAAGTTCACCGAAGACTTGATAGTTTTTTGTTATCCCAATGCTCTTTCAACCTTTGCCGCATCCATCTTTTTTTTATCTTCAACCGCTTCAGCCAGAATATTAGCCGATAACAAAATAAAAGCAATCCAAACTAAATCAGCCAGAAGCAGGTGAATCAATTGAAGCACAATCGGCGCGAGCGTCAAAAGAGTCAAAGCACCGACGGCAAATTGAATTAAAATCAACACGCTCAATACGTTTGCCCAGCGATTTACCTCGACATTTTCTCCGGCTTTCGTTTTTATCCAACCGGCAAGAAACAGCAGAAAAACCCCGACTGCGACCGACGAAATCGGATGACTGATGCGTAGGCGAAGCAAAACGTGCGAGGTTTCGGAAAAATCTTTTGCGACGCTTTCGGCGAGCGTGGCTGACGAGAAAAGCATACTGCTTAAAGCCGCAATCGACCCGCTTATTCCAATCAAAAACATTCCTAAAACACCTAACCCCAGCAAATATAACATTTTCGGCTGATGCGTCTTAAATGTTAATTTTCGACCGCCGCCGGCAAACCAAGCCGTTAAAGTTAAAAACGCCAGCAAAACGAGAGTATTTATCAAGTGCGCCGCCGTCCAGAACGGGCGTGCCGGAGTTAATGTTTCCGCCGTATTTCCGGTTAAAACCAGTCCGGCGCCGATAAGTCCTTCAAAAACTACGAATATAAAAGACCCGACAGCCATTTTCAGCACATTACTTTTTCTTTCGGATTTACCGGAAAACCAATGTGCCAATGCCCAGACCAGCAGAATTAAAATAAATAATCCAGCTATAGAACTGGTTACGCGGTGCGAAAATTCTATTATGGTTTTAAATTGCGGCGCGGCTGGAATTACTTCGCCGTTGCAGGTCAACCAATGCTGCCCGCACCCGTCGCCGGATTTTGAAGCTCGCAGAAAAACGCCCCAAAGTATGACGACGAGATTGTAAGCGAGAACAAACCACGCATATTTTGCAAATTTCGACAGTTTTAATTCCGTGTTCATTTTTGTTAAATTTGAAATCAAGAATATCACGCCGCCGCGGAAACCGAAAAGATACGGCAAATTAGAAAAACTTGATGGAAACCGAACATTTTTTCACCTGTCCGCACTGCTGGCAGGAAATTTCGATGATTCTCGATTTATCAGTCGAAGAACAGATTTACGTCGAAGACTGCGAGGTTTGCTGCCGTCCGATTCAAATTGGCTACACGACCGAAGATTTAGAATTAAAAGACTTTCGGGCTGATACTCTGGAAGAGTAATTTCGCCGATGAAAAAGGAACGCGTCGATAAATTATTGGTTAAACAAGGCTTTGCCGAATCATCCGCAAAAGCGCGGGCGCTCGTAATGTCCGGCGTCGTTCTGGCAAACGAAAAGCGTATCGAAAAGCCTTCCGAAGAAGTTTTGCCGAATGCGGAAATCAGAATTAAAGGAAGCGAAACGGAAATAAAATATGTCGGACGCGGCGGCTTGAAACTTGAAAAGGCGTTGAGCGAGTTTCATATATGCCCAAACGGATACGTCTGTCTCGATGTCGGCGCTTCGACCGGCGGATTTACCGATTGCCTGTTGCAAAACGGTGCGAAAAAGGTTTTCGCCGTCGATGTCGGCACAAATCAGATTGTCTGGAAACTGCGCGGTGACGAACGCGTCGAAGTCCGCGAGAATACAAACGCCAGACGCTTAAAGCCGGAAGATTTCCCGGAAAAATTCGATTTAATCGTAATGGACGTTTCCTTTATCTCGGCAACAAAAATATTTCCGGCGCTGCTGCCGCTTTTAAAAGAAAGCGGAAAAATCATTACGCTGGTCAAACCGCAGTTTGAAGTCGAAAAAGGCGAAGTCGGCGCGGGCGGAATCGTGCGCGAACCGGAGAAACACGAAAAAGCCGTCGCGCAGGTCAACGATTCGGCGGCGCGTATCGGGCTAAACGCTCTAAACACAATCGAATCGCCCGTTTTAGGCGCA
>JALZOE010000312.1 GCA_030857325.1 Acidobacteriota bacterium | reverse complement strand
AAACGGCTCTAAAAATTTGACCGCCGTTTTCATCACTTCCGCCGACTGCAAAACGAACGGCAGCTGCATCTGCCCGCTGCCGAAAAGCTCGCCGACGGTTTTCATTCCGTCAAGCAGAATATCGTTGACGATTTCCAAAGCCGGATACGTTTCCAATGCCTTTTTCAGATTATCTTCCAAACCGATTTTTTCGCCGTCGATAACGTGATGTTTCAACTGGTCTTCGGTCGATAAATTCGACACGTCAACCTTCATCGACTTGGCGGTTTTGCCCTGAAACATCGTCGTAAATTCGCCGAGCGGGTCGTAAACGCAAACGTCCGTTTCGTTTTCTTTGGCAAACTTTCGCCGGTCGTAAATCAAATCCGAAGCGACCGCGATTTCGTGTTCGCTGAAACGATTGAGCGGCAGAATTTTCGACGCGTTGACGATTGCCGAATTCATTCCGGCTTCAACGCATTCGTGCAGAAATACTGAATTAAGAACGACGCGCGCGGCGGGATTCAAACCGAAAGACACATTTGAAACGCCCAAAATAATGTTCGCTTCGGGCAATTCAGCGTGAATTTGTTTGATTGATTCAATCGTCGCTTTGGCGTTTTCCCTGTCTTCTTCAATTCCGGTCGAAATCGGCAGCGCGAGCGGGTCAAAGAAAACGTCGTGTCCTTCAAAACCGAATTCGGTCGCTTGTTTATAAGCACGATGAGCGATTTTCAATTTTCCTTCGGCGGTGCGCGCCATTCCGTCTTCGTCAATCGTGCCGACGACAATCGCCGCGCCGTATTCTTTGGCGAGTTCCAAAACCTTTAAATATCGCTCTTCGCCGTCTTCGTAATTGGTCGAATTCAAAATACATTTGCCGCCCGCCAATCTCAAACCGGCTTCCATCTTTTGCCATTCGGTCGAATCGAGCATCAGCGGAATTTTGACGTTTGTTACAAGGCGCGAAACAAGCTCGTGCATATCCTTTTCGCCGTTGCGCCCGACAAAATCGACGTTAACATCCAAAATATGCGCGCCTTCGCGTTCCTGTTCTTTGGCAAGTGAGACAAGCCCGTCCCAATCTTCGCGTTCGAGCAGGTCGCGCATTTTCTTTGAACCCGACGCGTTGACGCGTTCGCCGACAATCAAAAACGAATTGTCCTGCGTGTATGGCTGCTGAATGAAAATCGACGAAGCCGACGGAATCAAATCGGCGTTTCGCGCTTTAGGCGAAAGTCTCTCGACTTGTTCGACAACCAATTTTATATGTTCGGGCGTCGTTCCGCAGCAGCCGCCGACGATATTCGCGCCGAAATCTTTGGCGAAATGTAAAACCTGTTTCGTAAAACTTTCGGGCGTTTCGTCGTAAAACATCGCGCCGTCTTTGACTTCCGGGAGACCGGCGTTCGGCAGAACCGACACGGGAAGCGGCGAATTTTCGCACAGATATTTGATGCTTTCGGTCATCTGTTTCGGTCCCGTTCCGCAGTTCATACCGATAACGTCAATCGGAAACGGTTCGAGCGCCGTCAGCGCGGCGGAAATTTCCGTGCCGTTTAACATCGTGCCGAAAGTCTCAATCGTAACCTGCGCGATAACCGGAATTCTGACGCGCTTTTCGTGGAAAAAATCGAAAATGGCGGCGAGCGCCGCTTTCGTCTGCAAAATATCCTGACACGTTTCGACAATGAACAAATCGACGCCGCCGTCAAACAATCCGCGCACCTGTTCCCTGTAATTTTCTTTTAATTCGAGAAATGAAATGTGTCCGAGCGTCGGCAGTTTCGTTCCCGGTCCCATCGAACCGGCGACAAAGCGCGGCTTCTCTTTTGTCGAAAATTCGTTCGCAAGATTTTTTGCCATCTGCGCCGCTCGAAAATTCACGTCGTATGCTTTATCGGCAATGCCGAATTCCTGTAAAACAATTGTGTTGCCGCCGAACGTGTTCGTTTCGATAACGTCCGAGCCGACTTCGAGAAACGCGCGATGCACATTCAGAACCGCATCGGGACGCGTGTAAATCAAATTTTCCGAACAGTTTTCAAAATTCGCGCCGCCGAAATCGTCGAGCGTCAGATTCTGCGCCATCAAATTCGTTCCCATCGCGCCGTCGAAGACGACGATTTTTTCTTTTAATAAATCCAGAAAATTATTACTCATAAAAATTAAAAAACTCCGCGCCGAACAAGCGCAGAGTTTTCGATAAGAAAATTAAATTGAAACTCAAAAAGCTGTTTAGCGATTTTTTTCGTGGTCGCAAGTCGCCGGTAACTCACCACGTTTCAAAATTGAAAGTTTATACGGTTGAAAGTCCACAGTCAAATTATCAGCTGCCAATCTACCAAATCGCGCGCACGTTAAGCTCGAAATTTACGAGAACATCTTCGCCGGAAACCGTTTCGGGATTTTCTAAAATTTCGGTTTCGCCGCCTTCGCAATAAACGTAAACCTTTTTATTTTTCGGGTCAATCAGCCAACCAAGCCGCACGTCGTTTATACCTTTTTTGGCGTCCTTTGAAAAAATCTTAAAAAATATTTCTGTTGTTCAAATTCTCATTTATTGTATTATCGAAATAAATACTGAAAGTTTCCGGCAAATAATCTATGAACAAATTCAAAAAATTTACAATCTTTCTTTTTGTCCTGTCCGTTTATTTTTCCTTTATTCCGCGCGAGATAAAAATCGAAGCCGCTTGGCGCGAACCGGTGCGCGCCAAACACGCGATGGTCGCCTCGCAGTCGAAACTGGCTTCGGAAATCGGCGTCGATGTGCTGAAGCGCGGCGGAAACGCGGTTGACGCGGCAGTCGCCGTCGCGTTTGCGCTGGCGGTTACATACCCGGAAGCCGGAAATATCGGCGGCGGCGGTTTTATGTTGATTCGCTTCAACGACGGCAGAACCACTTCAATCGATTACCGCGAAATGGCGCCGCAAGCCGCCAGCCGCGACGTTTTCATCAATAAAAACGGCGAACTCATCAGAGGCGAAGGTTCTTCGACCATCGGTTACCGCGCTTCGGGCGTCCCCGGCACGCCGGCGGGACTCGATTTCGCGTTCAAAAAATACGGCTCGAAAAAAATCGCGTGGCTCGATTTAATCGAACCGTCCAGAAAACTCGCGGCGAACGGTTTCGTCTTGTCGAATCGACTGGCGAATCTTTTTTTAAGCTACAGGGAATCGTTAAACCGCTACGAAGACAGCCGAAAGATATTTTTGAACGGCGGCAAATTTTTCAGTGAAGGCGACGTTTTAAAACAGCCGGAACTGGCGCAGACGCTCTCTCGCATGGGGAAAAACGGCGCGCGCGAATTTTACGAAGGCGAAACGGCACGCCTTATCGCCGCGGATATGCGCGCCAACAACGGCTTGATAACGCTCGAAGATTTAAAAAATTATCAGGCGAAAGAACGCGCGCCGCTCCGAGGCACGTATCGCGGCTACGAAATTATCTCGATGCCGCCGCCGTCGTCCGGCGGAATCGTGCTGCTTCAGTCATTAAATATGCTGGAGCGATTCGATTTGCGAAAAATGGGCTGGGCGTCTTCGGAAAAATATCACGTTTTGACCGAAAGCCTCCGCCGCTCGTTTGCCGACCGCGCCGAATATATGGCAGACCCGGATTTTGCCGACGTTCCGACGGCGAATCTGATTGACAAAAAATATGCCGAATCGCGCCGCGCTACGATTGATTTGACAAAGGCTTCGCGCAGCGCCGACGTTCGTTTCGGGACTGTTGCCGGACGCGAGCCGACCGAAACGACTCATTTTACAATCGTTGACGCGCAGGGCAACGTCGTTACAAACACTTATACAATCAACGATTTATACGGTTCGCGCGTAACGGCGAAAGGCACGGGCGTTCTGCTCAACGACGAGATGGACGATTTCGCGGCGCGTCCGGGCAAACCAAACTTATTTGGACTCGTTCAGGGCGAGCGCAACAAGGTCGAACCGAAAAAACGCCCGCTCTCTTCGATGACGCCGACGATTGTTTTGCGAAAAAACGGTTCGCTGTGGTTTGCGTTGGGCGCGCGCGGCGGACCGCGAATTATCACCGCCGTTTTGCAGTCGGTTATCAACGTCATCGACCACGATATGGATATTCAGCAGGCGATTGACTCGCCGCGCATTCATCATCAATGGC
>JALZOE010000311.1 GCA_030857325.1 Acidobacteriota bacterium | reverse complement strand
CCTTATTTCCTTCAAAAATTCGCGTATCTGTCGGAATTGATTGTAAATTTCGCGCCTCCTCACGACCCGAACGAAAAACTTTACCGGATGGCTAAAATTTGTCTGGAAACGGCGGCTTTAAATGCGGAGAATCTCGAAAGCCTCGCTCTCTATTTTGAGCTGTGGATTTTACGACTGGGCGGTTATCTGCCGGATTGGAATCGCTGCGACAATTGTAAAACCGAATTTAATTCAGATGAATCCGGCGGATTGCAGTTAAATTTTCATCTTCTCTGCCGGAGATGCCGGAAAAGCAAAATGAATTTGGAAGTTTCCGCTTCGGAACGAAAAGTTTTTCTGACGGCGCAGCGGTTGAATCCAGCTGATTTCGTCGATTATTCGGCGAATTTTCCGGTTGAAGTTAAAGAAATTTCCTCGATTCTGAAACGAATTATTTCGAGCGTTCTGGGCAGGGAAATAATCGGCGAAAGAGTTTTACTGGCAAAGTTTTAATATCTAAAAATATTTGATGAAAAGATTCAGCCCGTTAATCTCAAAATATTCGGCTCTGGCGGTTCTGCCTTATTTTTTTCTTTCCTGGCTTTTATTGAGCGTTATACTTTTCGTTCAGCAGGGCAGTCATTACTCGGACATTTTTTTTAACGCCAATATACCGAAAAATCTGATTTGGCAGTTGAGCCTCGCCCTAGTGCCAAACGTCGTCGCCTTTACCTGTCCGATGGCTGTCTTAATCGGCGTCGTTATCGGTTTGACCAGAATGCAGAGCGACAGCGAACTTGTCGCCCTGCGCGCCGCCGGCGTCGGAAATTTTCAGATCACTTTTCCGTTCGTCATTCTCGGCGTTATTTTATCTCTGTTTACCTTTTATATAAATTTAAACGGCATTCCGCTGGCGGCTAAAATCGTAAGAAAAGTCGCTCTCCAGACAGCTTTATACAAACTCGAATCGCCGATTGAACCGGGCGTTTTCAATACCGAAATAAACGGTTACACGATTTACGTTAAAGACGGCGACATAGAAAAAGGAACGTGGAAAAACATTTTTATTTACTATGAAGACGCGGGAAACAAAACTACGCGTCTGATAACATCTAAGGAAGGCAGAATCGATTCAAAAGACGAAAGTTCGGAACTCGTGCTGGAGAACGCTTTAATAAATACGATTTCAAATGAAAAAAATCTTCCGAAACTCGTGTCCGAAGAAATCAGAGAAGTTCGTTTTCCGATTCCTTCAAAGCGCGCCGAATTTATACAAAAGTTAAGTAATTCCGAAAAATCTCCCGACGAGCTGGGATTGACGGAATTAGCGCATTTTGCCCGCGATAGAACCGGTAAAGAGAAAATCGAGGCGGAAATTCTCTGGCAGCGACGGATAATTTTATCGATAACTCCGCTAATTTTCGCCGTTTTGGGCGTTTCTCTGGTAATTAGATTTAACCGCGGCGGGCAGGGTTTCGGCGTTATCCTGGCATTGATGAGTTTGTTGATTCATTATCTGCTGACGCTGTTGGGCGAACAGCTTGCCAGAACAAATCAAATTACGGTTCGAGCCGCCGGTTTAATTCCAATCGCCGCGAGCATTGCGGTTATTGGCTGGTTTTTTCTGTCGAGAAGGATTTTAACGAACAATGTATTCGACCTCAAAAGTCTGAAACGAAGGTTCGACACATTGCCGAACCTTCCCAAAATTTATAAAAGCGGGTTTTATCCGAATTTTAAAACGAGAATTTTAGATTTCGATATAACGGTAAATTTGCTGAAGTATTTTTTTCTGACTTTCAGTTTTCTGACATCCGTATATTTAATTTTTACCGCTTTCGAGCTGTGGAAATTCGCCGGTGAAATAAACGACGGTTTTTTTATTTTAATCGAATATCTTTTTTATCTGCTGCCGTTTATTTACATTCAACTGGCGCCGTCGGCGCTGATGATTGCCGTTTTAGCGACGTTTGTCGTCAAGTCGAGGCAAAATGAAATCGTCACGTGGACATCCGCCGGGCAGAGCGTTTACAGACTTTTGTTTCCGTGTTTTGTGCTGATGATGTTTATAGGACTTTTCAACTGGCAGTTTCAGGAAAAAATCGTTCCCGCGGCAAATCAAAAGCAGGATGATTTACGTGGATTGATTCGCAGCCGCGGCAAATTAACCGTTAAGACGGGGAAGTATTGGATTGCGGAAGATAAACGTATTTTTTCATTTGAATTGGATGAAAATTTGGGCAAATCGAGTCAGAAGGTAAAAAATTTGTCGATTTATGAATTCTCCGAAGACCAGACCAAACTGCGGACAATTTATAAGACACCGGCGGCGGTTTGGGAAAAAGATAAAATCAGATTTTCGGAAACGGCGGAAAAAACCGTCTGGACAGACGGTAAAGTAAATATCGCTTCAGTGCCGAATCTGGAAATCGGACAGAAAGTTAATCCGTTCGCTAATTTTTTTCAAAAACCGAATCATCTGACCGCCGAAGAAATAAAAAATCTCGCGGAAACGAGCGAGTCCGAAGCCGCGCGCAGAAATTATCGGGTAGCTTTGCAAAAAAGATATACGATTCCTTTTCTGCCGTTTGTGATAACTCTCTTTACAGCTCCGTTCGCGTTGTCGCTCAGTCGTAAGGGAAAAGTGATAACCATCGGATATGCCGTCGGCATCTGGCTCGTATTTATCGGTCTGACTAATATCTTTGAACAATTCGGGGCAAACGATTTTATTTCGCCCGGCTTTGCCGTCTGGAGTCCGATTTTATTATTTTCCATTTTGGGCGCGTATTTGCTCTCGAAAGTTAAAACCTAATTTATAAATAATGCAAAAATAAAAAAGCGGAAGGCTGTTGCTTTCCGCTTTTTTATTTTTGACAGAATAAAATTTTATGTTCCCGTTTCCCACGAAGACATATATTCAAGCATATCGGGAGTCAGCGTATCGATGTCGATTCCCAGCGAACGGAGTTTCAGACTGGCGATTTCCTGGTCAACCTCTACCGGAAGAACGTGAACTCCGGCGTCGAGTTTGCCTTTATTTTTAACCAGAAATTCAGCCGATAAAGCCTGATTTGCAAAGCTCATATCCATAACCGATGCCGGATGACCTTCGGCGGCGGCTAAATTTATCAGGCGACCTTCGCCGAGAACGATAACGCTTTTTCCGTTTTTGCCCGCGTATTCTTCGACGAACGGGCGGCGGGTCGTTACCGAGTCCGACATCTCGCGCAGAGCTTCAAGGTTAAGCTCCAAATCGAAATGACCGCTGTTGGCGACAATCGCGCCGTCTTTCATCGAGTCGAAATGTTCTTTATCGATAACGTGGCGGTTGCCGGTTACGGTTACAAAGAAATCGCCGATTTTTGCGGCTTCCGACATCGGGACGACACGGAAACCGTCCATAACGGCTTCAATCGCTTTAATCGGGTCGATTTCCGTTACGATAACATTAGCGCCCAAACCGCGCGCGCGCATCGCCACGCCTTTTCCGCACCAGCCGTAGCCGACGACGACGAAATTTTTTCCGGCAAGCAGAATATTCGTCGCGCGGATAATGCCGTCGAGCGTCGATTGTCCCGTTCCGTAGCGATTGTCAAAGAAATGCTTGGTCTGCGCGTCGTTGACAGCCATCGCCGGAAAAGTCAGAACGCCGGCTTTTTCCATCGATTTCAGACGGACGATGCCGGTCGTCGTCTCCTCGGTCGTGCCGATAATTTTATCGGCTAATTCCTTTTTTTCCTTGAGCATCGTCGCCACCACGTCGGATCCGTCGTCGATGATAATATCGGGGCTGGTTTCGAGCGCCATACGGACGTGGCTCATATAAGTGTCGGTCGATTCGCCCTTAATGGCGAAAACCGGAATTCCCCAATCGGAAACCAGGGAAGCGGCAACGTCGTCCTGTGTCGATAACGGGTTGGACGCAATTAAAATCGCCTCTGCGCCGCCCGCCTGAAGCGTTCTGGCTAAATTAGCCGTCTCGGTCGTAATATGCGCGCAAGCAATGAGTCTGATGCCTTCGAGCGGTTTTTCCGTTTCAAATCGTTCGCGTATCAAACGTAAAACCGGCATTTCGCGGTCAGCCCATTCGATTCTTTGTTTGCCCTGCGCGGCAAGGTTTATATCTTTAATATCGTATTCCATTGAAATT
>JALZOE010000310.1 GCA_030857325.1 Acidobacteriota bacterium | reverse complement strand
ACCACCGATCACTGCTTTCATCATCTAAAAATTGCAGTTCGTAAAGGCGTTTATATGTTCCGCCTTTTTCGAGAAGTTCGTTATGCGTTCCGGTTTCAATTATTTTTCCGCGCTCCATTACGACGATTTTGTCGGCGCGGCGAATGGTCGAAAGCCGGTGCGCGATGACGATTGACGTTTTATTTTCCATCAGATTCGCCAACGCTTTTTGAACGAGACTTTCCGATTCGGTATCGAGCGCGCTGGTCGCCTCGTCCAGAATTAAAACCGGCGCGTTTACCAAAACGGCGCGGGCAATCGCAATCCGCTGGCGCTGACCGCCGGAGAGAAAAACGCCGCGCTCGCCGACCGGCGTATCGAAACCTTTCGGCAGTTCCCGTATAAAATCGCTGGCAAAAGCGACGCGCGCCGCTTCCGTGATTTCGGCGTCGCTCGCGTCCGGTTTTCCGTATGAAATATTGTAGCGAATCGTATCGTTAAAAAGAACGGTTTCCTGCGTTACGAGCGCGATTTGGTTTTTTAAGCTCAAAATTTTCGCATCGCGCAAATCGGTTTCGTCCCACAAAATCGCGCCGCCGGAAACATCGTAGAGCCTTTGAATCAGTTTTATCAAACTCGATTTTCCGCCGCCGCTCTCGCCGACGAGCGCGACCATCGCTCCCTTGGGAATTTCGAGATTTATATTTTTTATAACCGATTTATCGTCCGCGCTGTAATTAAAAGAAACGTCTTTTAATACGATTTTATTGTGCAGAGATTTTAACTCAATCGCGTCTCGTTTTTCGGGCAATGCTTCGGTCTGGTCTAAAACGTCCCACACGTCGCGGGCGGCGGCAAACGCTTTTGTTAGCTCGTTGTGCTGGCGCGAGATTTTCCGCATCGGGTCGTAGCTGCGAAACAGGAAAACCAGAAAAGCTAAAAATTGTTCAGCTTCCATTCTGCCGGTATTTATTTCGCGCAAGCCGAAGAAAAGCAAGGTTACGATGGAGACCGTTCCGATTAAAGTAATTACCGGCGGGGAAATCGCGGCGATTCTGCCCGAACGAAGATTGGCGCGGGCGATAATTTCGGCGACGCGGGCGAAGCGCGATTTTTCTCTGTCTTCGGCGCGATAGGCTTTGACAATCGTGTGGTTTGAAAGCGATTCCTGCGCCGTGTCGGTCAGGAGTTTGTTGCCTTCAAAAGATTCTTCGGCGAGTTTCCTCAGAGATTTGCTGAATTTCACGGTTAAAAGGGCGATAACGGGAGCGACGATTATCGCGCCGAGCGTCAAACGCCAGTTGAAATAAAACGCCGCGCCTAAGAAAGAAACGAGCATAAAACTTTCGCGCAAAACGTCGCGCAGATTCGCCGAAATAGCGAGTTCGATTGCCGCCGCGCTTGCCACAAGGCGCGAGACGAGAAAATTCGTGCGGTGTTTCTGAAAGAAAATCGCCGGTTGATTTAAAAGATGCGCGTAAAGCTCCTGTCTCAACTGCAAAACGGCGGACTGCCCGATTTTCGCCATTAAATACGAAGAAAAATATTCGGCGATGCCGCCCAAAACCGAAAAACCGATTAAAAGAACGGAAATCGTCGCCCAAGCCGCATACCAGTCGTTTTGCGGAATCAGTTTTTGGAGATAAAAAAGCGTCTGCGCGCTTTGTCCGGTGTCGAAAGTCTGGCTTAAAATCGGAACGACCAGCGCGAAAAAGGCATTCTCGAAAAGCGCGGCGAAAATCATAGCGATTATCGCCACAACGAACGTCGAAAGATGCGGGCGCAGATATTTTAGAAGCCGTTTGAAATCGTTCATTTCGATATAAGTTATTGAATATACTCCAGACGCGCCGCCAATGTCCAAACCGCGTTGAAATTGATTGAATATGGTAAGATTTGCAACGCCCGGCGATTATGAGGCATCTTTTTATTTGCGCTTGCAAAACCCTTCTTCGGAGAAAAAAAATGAAATTTTATAAAACACTGAAATTACTTTCGTTATTATCTTTCCTGTTTCTTTTAACCGTTACGAATTTTGCACAGGTCGATGTGGCGCGTCAGACGACGGCGATAACTTATCCGCAGGACGAACAGGTTAACGTCCAATTTCGCGGCACGACGCGCTTTCCGCGAATGAAGGGCGAATCGCGCGTTAAACGCACCGCCAAAAACGGGACGGAAATCAATTTGTCGGTTTCCAAGATGCCGCGTCCTTTTGAATTAGGCGCGGGTTACGCGACGTATGTTTTGTGGGCGATTTCGCCCGACGGTCAAATCGACAATCTCGGCGAGATAAAACGGCGCGGTTTTTTCGATTTCGATTCAAAAATCTCCGTAACGACGCCGCTGCAAACATTCGCGCTGATTGTCAGCGCCGAGCCGCATTTTCTCGTTCGTCGTCCGAGCCAGACGATTATGCTGGAAAATCTAAGCCCGTTTGCGCCGAGCGGCAGAACGCTGGCGACGACTAAAGCGATTCAGTATTTCGGAAATTCGAGCGATTTTTTCCGCGACGCCCGAACGCCGGAGATTGCCGAAGTCGATTACGCCAAAACGCCTTCGACTATTTTACAGGCGAAGCAAGCCGTCGCTCTGGCAAGATTCGCCGGAGCGCAGCGCGACGCGGGCGAAGAATTACTGCAAGCCGAAACGCTTTTGCTGAACGCTGATAACGCCTGGCGAGCCGGACGCGACGAAGAAATCGTCGATATTTCGGCGCGGCAGGCAATCAGCGCGGCGGTCAAAGCCGAAACAACCGCCGCTATTCGTAAAGAAGCCAGAGAAAAACGCAACGAGCGAACTCGCGCCGACGCCGAAATTCGTCAATCGGAAGAAAATTTTTCCGACGCGCAAAGTGAAATCGCCGCCCTGAAATCCGAACTTGCTCGCGAAACCAGAAACCGCGAGCTTGCCGAACGCGACGCGCAGAATTTCTCGAATCAAATCAGGGAACTGCGCGACGAACTCGGACGCGCCCGCGAAGAATTAGGCAGAAACAAAACGGAAGTCGAGACTATAAAAGCCAAACTTGCAAGCATCGAAGCTCAGAATCAGGAAGCCGAAAGACAGCGCGCCGAGCAGGGCGAAAGAGAACAGCGGCAAAATCAAATTCAGGCAAATATCCCGGTTTTGATGCAGTCTTTGAAAAAATTCGGAGCGGTCAAACAGGACGAGCGCGGAATAATTCTGACTTTGCCGGAAACTTATTTTGCCGGAACGCGGGCGAGCGATTTAGCCGCGAACGGCGAAACGAATGTTAATTCTCTCGGCGAGATGCTGGCAAACTCTACCGATTTCAAAATTTTAATCGAATCGCATACCGACAATAGAGGCGCGCCCGAAGAATTGCAGACATTGACCGAGCGGCGCGCGCAAATTGTCGCCGATAAAATATTATCGCTCGGCGTCGCGCAAAATCGTCTGGAATCAAAAGGATACGGCGCAAACCTGCCGGTCGCGCCGAATACGACCAACGCCAGTCGCGGAAAAAACCGTCGCGTGCAGATTATTGTGTCGCCGATTGAATAAAATTTCTTTTCCTTTAATATTTGAAAACAAAAATGCGGTCGGGCGGAAGTCCGACCATACATTCGTCGCCGATTTGCAAGCCGACCAGACGCAGAACCAGCGCGTCGAGCTTTAATCCCTGCGCGTCGAGTTCGATTAAAGTCGTCGCTCCCAGATAATTTATGCCGGTGATTTTCGCTTTCAGAAGATTGTCTCCGGGAAAAGACGCGCCGAAGGAAATCGAGATATATTCGGGTCGTATCGCCAGCGTTATGTTTTTGCCGAATTCTTCCGCTGCATTTTCCCTGAAATTTCCGGCGTGAAGCCGGTGTTTGCCTTCGAGCGTTTCAACTTCGGGCATTTTCGATTTGCTCGACTCTAAAAATTCAGCTTCGATTAAATTATTTCGTCCCGTAACGCGGGCGACGATTGCCGAATTCGGATTTTCGTAAACTTCGCGCGGCGTTCCGGTCTGTTTTATCTCGCCGTCGTGAAGAACGGAAACGCGGTCGCAGATTTGAAAAATTTCGTTGTAGTTGTTGGTGGCGAATATGACGGCGAGATTTTTTTCCTTGACGGTTTTTCTCAGTTTTTTACAGTTTTCCTCGCGCGTTTCTCTGTCCATAAAACAAAATTGATTGTCGAGAAG
>JALZOE010000036.1 GCA_030857325.1 Acidobacteriota bacterium | reverse complement strand
CAACACGCGTTTAAAAATCGCTTTGGTCGCCGGAGAAAATGCGCAGTCTTTGAAGAATCTGGAAATCGATTCGCACAAAGGGTTAGCCGGAAAAACATTTCTTGCACGGCAATCTCAAACGGATGAAAACCTCGTTTTCGATAAAAATATTTTTGATTCGGCGGCGGCGTTGAAAAATCTGACTTCGGCGGTTTCAGTGCCGGTAATGCGCGGCGCGGACGCGGACGCGTTCGGCCTTCTCGTTCTTTACGGCGATAAGGAAAAAACTTTTAATCAAAGCTCGCGGAAACTTCTCGAATCGGTCGCCGAAAGAGTCGCTCCCTTGTTTTCAAATTCGCTGGCGTTTGAGCGCAATGTCGCCAATTCTCTGACCGACGCTTTGACGAATTTGCCGAATGAACGGGCGTTTTATCTGGTTTTGGAAAATCAAATCGCCGAATCGCAGCGTTTCCGCGAAGAACGCCCGCTGACGATTTTGACCGTCGATATAAAAAACTTCGCCGGGTTAAATGAAAGATTCGGACACGCGGCGGGCGACCGGATTTTGACTTTCGCCGCCGATTTGATTAAGGAACAGCTCAGGCAAATGGATTTTCTGGCGCGCTCGGCAAGCGACGAATTTCTCGCCGTTCTGCCGACCGCTCCAAACAAAACGGCGGCGGAAATCGTCGGGCGCGTCGAAAAAGCGTTTGCCGCAAAACCGTTTGAAACCTCCCGACAGGAAAAAACATACCTGCTGTTGAATTTCGGAATCGCGACTTTTCTCAAGGACGGAGAAACCGCCGGACAGCTTCTGCAAGTCGCTTATCTGAGAAAACAGCAGGCAAAAGCGCCCGGAAAAAGTTCGGTGCTGCTGTTTCCGAAAGAGTTTGTCAATTAAAAAAGTTACTGTGCGTTTACCGCGGACGATTCAATTCCGGGCAAAAAATTTACTGAATCATTCGTCATTCGTAGCTTTCCAAAACGTCGAGCAGCGTCGCTTTTTCGGTTTCAACGTCCAAAATTCCGACGTTGTTTTCAACCAGCCGCGCAATAGTTTTTCCGAGCAAATCGTCGTCAATTTCGCGCGTAAATTCCAGAATAAAAAAATCCGTTTTATCGACAACGGAAAATTCCGTTAAAAATTCGGCGGAAATGTTTCGCAAATCGGTTTCGGTTATGTTTTGAACGAAAATTTTAACTTTCTGCGTTTGTTTATGGGCGCGGCGCAGATTTTCCGGCGTATCGACGGCGCGGATTTCGCCATTCGAGATAATCGCCACGCGGCTGCAAAGGGCTTCGACTTCGTTGAGATTGTGCGAGGTCAGCAGAACGGAAACGTTTTGGAGCGATAAAATCAACTCGCGCATCGAATCGGCGGCAAGCGGGTCGAGCGAGCGCGTCGGCTCATCGAGCAGCAAAACCGGCGGCGCTGGAAGCAGCGCGCGCGCGACGGCGAGCCGCTGTTTATTGCCGGTCGAAAGCTCGGCGAACCGGCGCTTTGCCAAACCCGAAAGATTTAATTCGGCGAAAATTTCCTCGATTCTCCGGCGCGCCGGTTTGTCTCGCATTCCGTAAAGACGGGCGAAAAACAACATATTTTGCTCGCAGGTTATGCGCCAGTAAAAGGAACGTTCTTCGGCTGTGGCAAAGCCGATAAGAGCGCGAACCTTTACTTCGTCTCGAACCGAATCGACGCCTTTGACCGAAACTTTTCCGCTCGTCGGCTGAACCAGCGTAGCGATAATTTTCGTCAAAGTCGTTTTGCCCGCGCCGTTTTTCCCGATAAGCCCGAAAATCTCGCCGTCGGCAATTTCAAACGAAACGTTTTTTAACGCTTCGACCGGCGGTTTTATATTTAAATGAAAAAACTTTTTCAGGCGCGGAAACGACGGCGGATAGGTTTTCGAGAGATTTTCGATGGAAATAGCGGACATAGATAATAGGTGTCAGGTTTTAGGTTTTAGGTGATAAGAATTAAGGAATATAAGGAATAAGAATAAAAAATCTAAACCTAAAACCTAAAACCTAAAACCTGACACCTATCTTTTCCTCTGTTTCGGGTCGAGATATTCGCGCAAGCCGTCGCCGATAAAATTAAAGGCGAGAACGGTTAAAGCGATGGCGATTGCGGGGAAAAATAGAACGTGCGGCGCGTTGTATAAAATGTCGATGCCGCGACCTTCTTCGAGCATCGTTCCCCACGACGGCGCGGGCGGCGGAATGCCCAAACCCAAAAACGAAAGCGACGCTTCAGCCAAAACCACGCCCGCCATTCCCAAAGATATTTGGACAATCAACGGCTGAATGGCGTTCGGCATAATGTGCGTGAACAAAATTCTAAAATTGCTCGCTCCCAAAGCCCGCGCCGCCTGCACGAAATCATATTCGCGGATTTTCAAAACCTGCCCGCGCATCACGCGCGCGTAACCGACCCAGCCGATTACGCACAAAGCTAAAATGAGTTTTCCCAAACCCGCGCCCAGAAAAGCGACGAGCGCGATTGCCAGCAGTAAACCCGGAAAAGCTAAAAAGACGTTAAAAACGTAACCGGACAGAAATTTATCGAGCCAGCCGCCGTAAAATCCGGCAATCGCGCCGATAAAAACACCGACGACCGACGAGATGACGACGACGATAATTCCGACCTGTAAAGAAATTCTCGCGCCGTAAACAATCCGCGAAAAAACGTCGCGCCCGAGCGCGTCCGTGCCGAAAAAATGTTCGGCTGAAGGCGCGGCGTAACGCATCGCCGTGTTTATCGCCGTAACGTCGTGCGTGGCGATGAGCGGCGCGAAAATAGCGGTCAAAATAAAAATTACGGCGACGGCGATTCCGATGTAAGAAAGTCTATTCACAATTTAGGCGGAAATTTTGATTTGCTTGATTAAAGTTTCAATTTCTTCTTGTAATTTAACAGTATTGTTTCCTTGCTTTGAAACGATTCTTCCATAACTATCAATAGCTTCGACAGTGAAAACATTATTAGAAGTTTCGATTATTTTTATATACCATCCTTTAACTTTTGAAACGATTGGATGAGTTCTTAAAATAACTTTTTCGCTTTTTGGAGAGACAAAAGTTTTCATTTTATTTCACGATAATCTAATGCGCGGGTCGAGCCAGCGGTAAACCAAATCGGTCAGCGAATTTGCCAGAATATAAGTTACGGAAATTACCAGAACGCAGCCCTGAACGAGGCGATAATCGCGTTTGCCGATGCCGTCTTCCAAAAGCAGCAAGCCCAAACCCTGCCAGTTAAAAATTTTTTCCGTGATAATCGCGCCCGCCAGCAGAACGCCTAGTTGCAAGCCCAAAATCGTAACGACTGGAATCAAGCCGTTTTTCAAAACGTGTTTATAAACGACCTTTTTCTCGCTCAAGCCTTTGGCGCGCGCCGTGCGGACGTAATCTTCGCCGAGTTCTTCAATCACGCTCGAACGAATCATTCGGGTCAAAATCGCCGAGAGCGCCGCGCCCAAAGTTACGGCGGGCAAAATAATATCTTCGGGATTGGCGCTGCCGGTCGGCGCGAATATCTGAAATTTGACGGCGAAAAGATAGACGAGAAACGGACCGATAACGAATGTCGGCAGGCTGATGCCGAGCAGCGCGATAAAGGAAGAAAAGTTATCGGTTAAGGAATTTTTGTTCGTTCCGGCAAGCACGCCGAGCGGAACGGCGATGCCGACGGCGATAAGCATTGCCGTAACCGCAAGTTGGATGGTCGAAGGATAACGTTCCAGAATCATTCCCAGCACCGGGCGATTCGTGCGAAACGAATTTCCCAAATCGCCGGTTAAAACACCCTTCCAATAATCGAGATAACGATTGTCCGCGCCGTTCCAGACAAAGCCTTTTTCGGAATTATACGCGAAGAAAAACGCCGGTTTGTCGAGTCCGTGAATTTTATTGAAACCCGCAATCTGCTCCGGCGTCGCCTGCTCGCCCAAAATCGCCGTCGCCGGGTCGCCCGGAACGAGTTCGATAAGCAGCGTAACCAGCGAGACGACCGTCCACACGACCAGTAAAAGAAGCGCGGTTTGCCGCAGAAAATTTAGAATTTTGTATTTCATTTATTGCCAATCGGACAAAAGAATCATTTTCGGATAGCTGCCGCGAACGGAATTATAGAACTTTTCGTCCGCCGTAACGAATCCGCAGTTTTCTTTAACGCTCAAAGCGAGATAAAGCGAATCGTAAAACGTGCGTTTGTATTTAACGGCGATTTTGTAAGTGTCATCGAAAAGCAAGGTTATCGGCGTGAGAGTAAATGAAATTTTCTTAAACTCACTTATGGCAAAATCGGCATCGTTTGGATTGAGATTTTTAAAAACCACCTTTTTCCAAATGATGTTGCCGAATTCAGCGTAAATCAAATCGGGCGCGAGAAACGAAAGATTTTCACTGCGATAATCTTTAAGAATTTGTAACGCTTTCGGAGAATCGACTTCCGCGACAAACCATTTAACGGCAATGCCGCTGTCAACTACTATGTTTTTCATCCGCGCATTCTGTCCTCTCGAAGCATTTCCGTGCTGTCTTCCATTACACCGTATTTTTCTTTCATTTTTTCGTGAAATTTAAGGATTCCGTCAACGACTTCGCGCCGGTTGACAAGTTCGAGTTCTTCCCATTCGCCGAGAAATTTTTCCACATCGTCAAAGCCTTTGCTTTGCGCGACGGTTTTTAATTTTTGATAAGTTTCGTCGGAAACGGTAATTGTAACGCTCATTGTTTTACTCCTGAATGAATTGCCGCGACGCCGCCGGTCAGATTTTTATATTCTACACCGGAAAAGCCGACTTCCGTCATCATTTTTGACAGATTTTTCTGGTCGGGAAAACGGGAAACCGAATCGGGCAGATATTCATAAGCGCCGCGCGAGCCGCTGACCACGCCGCCGATTATAGGGAGAATAATGGAAAAATAAAATTGAAAAAGTTGTCGAAAGCCGGGCAAAATCGGCGTCGAAAATTCGAGAATGACTAATTTTCCGTTCGGTTTCAAAACGCGGTAAAGCTCGATTAAACCGTTTTGCCAGTTGGAAAAATTGCGTAAGCCGAAAGCGATTGTAACGGCGTCGAAACTCGCGTCAGCGAATGATAAATTCATTCCGTCGGCTTCGACATACGGAATTTTTACGGCGTTTTTACCGTTTTTATCAAAGGCGATTTCGAGCATCGGGCGGCAGAAATCCGTGCCGATGACTTTTGCATTCGCGTTTTTTTGTAATTCAATCGACAAATCGCCCGTTCCGCACGCGACATCCAAAACAAGCGCGTCTCGATTTTCCAAAACGTCTTTTAATTTTGCGGAAACGAGCCTGCGCCAGCGTTTATCGATATTGACCGACAGAAAATGATTCAGGAAATCGTATTTCGTCGCAATGCCCGAAAACATTTCGCGCACGGCGCGCGCGTGTTTTAATTCGTCGGCGGTTCTCTCGTTCGGCATTCGTTTTAATTGCTTTTGGCTGATTCCGGTTTTTTCACGACTACATTTACGATTGG
Organism: Acidobacteriota bacterium; assembly: GCA_030857325.1. Classification (GTDB taxonomy): domain Bacteria; phylum Acidobacteriota; class Blastocatellia; order Pyrinomonadales; family Pyrinomonadaceae. Next base: position 5,973 of record JALZOE010000036.1, on the reverse strand, counting down.
CTGTTTCTGCAAATCTTCGGCGACTCTCCGCACGTCGGCAAGCGTAACATTATTTAATTTCGACATTTCGTCTTTAACCGAAACGAGTTTATAAGTGTCGACATCGAGCCACATTTCGGATAAATTCCAGGTCTTTTCCGCTTTTCCTTGAAAGTCATAAATGACGGCTTTTTTTACGGTATCGAAATCACTCTGTTTTATCGACGGAATATTAAATTTGACGCGATTTTGAGGCGAAGTCGGACAGCCGCCCGTGTTAATCGGAAGCGATTCGATTTCTTTTCCATACACGGTATCAGTTTTGATAACGTATAAACCGCGCAGAAGATACGGCTGATAAGCAGACTTGCCGAGATGCGATTCGTTATTTAAGCAAAACTGCTTTTGCAAAATTCCTGTCAGAATTTGTGTCGCGTAAAAATCTTTGTCGTTTCGTGCGGCGACTATCGCTGCCGAGCGCAACGAATATTTGTCGGCATTTGCCATTTCAATTGAAAGTTCTTTCGCATCGGGCGCGTCCGGCTGGCGAAACGTGGCGGGAACTTTTTTGTCAGCTCGCGTCCACGCGCCAAAATAACGGCGGGCGGCGCGATATACCAAATCGGGTTTGACGTTTCCGGCGACGGCAAGCGTCGCGTTGTCGGCGGTTAAAAATCTTTGTTTGGCGAGCGTTAAATCGGCAAAATCAATTTTTGCGAGCGATTCGCTCGTTCCCTTCTGCGGTCTGCCGTAGGGAAAATCGCCGAAAAGACGTTTTGCAACCATTTGGTCGGCGATATAAGACGGGTTTTTTTCGAGTTCCTTGACTTTTTCGAGACGCGCGGCGCGCACATTGGCGGTTGTTTCCCTGTCGGTCTGAAAATTTGTAACGGCGTTGGCGACGGTTTCGAGCATCGTCAAAAACTGGTCGGAGTTTGCCGTCGCGTTTATCTGTATATAATCGTAGTTGCTTGTTACGTCGAGACTTCCGCCCAATTCTTCGGCGAAAAACTCCTTTGCCGCGTCGGTCGGAAACAGAGCGTCGGCAAGCAGCGCCATCGTGCCTTCCTTGCCTTGCGTGTCAAACGCCGAACCGCTGTGGACGCGCAGTTTAACCGAAACTTTTGCGGCGTTCGGGTCGTTCCAGACAAGCAGATTCATTCCGTTGAGAAGTTTTTCCTGGCGCGGGCTGGCGAATTTGGCGGTTTGCGCGTGTGAAAAAACAACTGAAAAAATAATGCCCGGAAACAAAAACAAAATCGGCATCGTAAATTTATAAAAGCGGCTTTTGATATTCATTTTTATCGTGTCGGAAAGAATGAAAAAGAAAATTCTTTAACATTAGTTGCAAGTTATTGTATCATCGGTTGTAAGGCGGAAAACAAAACGCGTCGGGCGTTTATAAATTACGGTTTGAAGCAAAGAAAATTTTAGATGTCGGCAGGCATCGCGTCAAACGCTTAAAGCATCTATGATTTTGTTGTAATCTACAAATAAGTGTTAAGTGAGATAGTTTCCCGAAAATTTAACATCCGAAATAAAACGCGTTATAATTAAAACATACATTCGTGCTTGGACGAGACGAAGCAGAGAGGTTTGAGAGGTAAGATAAAATGGGAAAAATAGTTAAATACTGTGCGGTGTGCGATGAAAGTTTTGCCGAGAAATTCGCATTTTGCCCGAACTGCGGCAAAGGTATGCAGGCGTTTGAAATGAATCCGCTTGCCGGAATGACGAGCGTCGCCGAAAAAGCGAATGTCGGCGCGTCGAACGGCAACGGCTATAAAGCCGACGCGCCCGCGCCGGTTGTTCTCGGAACGCCAGCGAAAATCGAACAGGCAAAAGCCCCGGAAGCAGCGGCGTTTTCTCCGGTCGGCGAAACGCGGGTTGCAGCCGACAGAAACGAAACCGAATCGATTGAATCGAAACCGGAAGTTTCCAAAACGGCGGAGTTGAAATCGCCCGTTAAGGAAACAAAAACTTTTACGGCGGCGGCTTCAAATGGTAACGATAACGGTCATAAATCTCAAACATCAAACGACGGTTATCGAACGGTCGAAAGCCAAACGTATCAAAAAGCCGACGACGGCTTCAGGGTTACGGTTATCGAGGAGAAAAACGTTAAACAGCGCAATATGCTGCTGCTCGGCTCGTTGCTTCTGATGCTGACGATAGGCGCGGGCGGTATGATTTATTCGCTTTTTAATTACAATTTATCGATTGCCGCAATCGGCGACGAAAGCGGGCTTTCACTCGCCATTGTCGATGAAGTTCCGATGGAAGTCGAAGAAGAAGCTCCGAAGCCGAAGGAAGATAAAGACGCGGGCGGCGGCGGCGGCGGCGGACGCGACGAGCCGACACCGACTTCGCAGGGACGACTCGCCACGCAGACGGAAAAGCCTTTGATTGCGCCGGACAAATCGATTGTCCAAAAAGATTTTGAATTAAAACAGCCGGTCGCTTCGACGCAGGGAAAAATGCAGATTAAGCCGACCGAAGGACCTTACGGCGACCCGAATGCCAGAGCCGGACTCACTTCGTCTAACGGAATGGGAACGGGCGGCGGACAAGGTTCGGGCATCGGCACCGGACAGGGAAGCGGACGCGGAACCGGAGCGGGTTCGGGCATTGGTTCGGGATTCGGAAGCGGTGAAGGCGACGGTATCGGAGGCGGAAGAGGAAGCGGAACGCAGGGAATCGGAGCGCCGCCAGCGCCGCCAGCGCCTAAAAAACCGGTACCCGTTGTTACCGAACCCTTTAAAATTGTTTCTAAACCGCGTCCGGGTTATACCGATGCGGCGCGTCAAAACCAGGTAACGGGCGTCGTTCGCGTGCGTGTTCAATTTCTGGCGTCGGGTCAGGTCGGCAGCGTTTCAGCGGTTTCCGGTTTGCCTTACGGTTTGACCGAGCAGGCAATCGCCGCCGCCAAATCAATCAAATTTGAACCGCAAAAGAAAAACGGCGTTCCCGTCGGGACGACAAAAGTTATCGAGTATTCATTTACCATTTATTAAAATTCGGTTGAATTATTTTTTCAAAACGTGAGTCGATTATCGGCTCGCGTTTTTTATATGTCTTTTTCACCGGGAGCGCGGACATCCTGTCCGCAACGAACGCCTCAAGCGTTCAAAAGATTCGAGTAATATCTCAATGTTGAATTTATCGAAACTTTTGTTCGCGCTTTCGCGCTCAATGCGGACAGGATGTCCGCGCTCCGACCGGCTATCGGCTTATTTGCTAATCGTTCATACCGAAAAAATTTCTGATCGAATCAAAGATTCCGGCTTTGTCAACTTTTACTTGTTGCGGCGCTTCGGTGTGCAGGCGGTTTATTAAATTGCGTCGTTCTTCGACAAGCTGGCTGAACCTTTCGACCAGTTCGGGATTGGCTTCGAGAATCGGTTTTAAGCAGTGATTGCTGATTTCCAAAACTTCGGTTTCGTCTTCGGCGACGGCGGTCGCGCTTCTGGGCGCGCCTGTAAGCAGTCCCATTTCGCCGAAAAAATCGCCCGCGCGCAAAGTGTTGAGAACTTTGGTTTTGCCGTCTTCCATTATTTGAGTTTTGACCGCGCCGCGCTGGATGACGAACATCGAATGTCCTTTTTGACCTTGCCGGACAATCGCTTCGCCGGGCGCAAAAACCCGAACGGCACTCGCTTCGGCGAGCTTTCGCGTCTCGTCGTCCGACAGCGGCGCGAAAATCGAAACATCGCTCAGGCGTTCAAAAATATCGTCGGCTGTTTCGACAAAAACGTTTTCCTGCGGCTTGGTTTCGATATGAATCGTTCGGGTCGGGTAATAAAATTCGATGTTTTCGCGCTGGAAGGCATACCAGATTCGCTGGCGAAGAAGCGCGTCGGTTTCGTTAAACTTCGAGTAATCTTCGAGCCAGTATTTTACTTCCCAATCGATTCCGCTGTCGCCGAAGTTTTTGATTCTGACAATCGGGCGCAGTTTTTGCGAAACATTTTCAATTTGCCGGACGACATCGCGGATGATTTTTATCGTCTGCGCCGGAGAATTGGCGTAGAGCGTGTTGAAATTGACGAGTCGCGCGTTGAGATTGTCGTGCGGCGCGACTTCGATGGCTTCTTTTCCTAAAACGCTGTTGCTGATAACCAGTAATTTATTTTGAAACGTGCGGATTTTCACACCGCGCCACGAAATAGTTTCGACCACGCCCGCGCCTTTATTGTTAATCGTAATAACATCGCCGATTTGAAACGGCTGGTCGGCTTGAATGGCTAAACCGGCGAAAAGATTTCCCAAAGTATCCTGCAAAGCGAAACCGAGAACGACGGCGATAATTGTCGAGCCGGTAAAAATCGGCGTCAGCTTTTCGTAGGCGGTCGAATACTGCGATTGGAGAATGACGAAAAAGGCGGCGATAAAAATGATAATCGAGACAACGTTTCTGACAAGATTGGAAATTTCGTGCTGACCGGAGCGGAAAAAAGTATTGAAAACGAGGAAGCTGATGAAACGGACGACGACAATTACCAAAGTCATCCAGAGAACGATTTTTATAATGCTGAAAAGATTGTCGAACAAATTAACGGCGGTATTGCCCATTTGTTCGTCGTTTCTGCCGAAAAAACTTAAGACGTATTTTTTGAGCGTCAGTTCGATGAACGGGAAAAGTATCAAAAGGAGCGTAACCGTTACGGCGACGGCAAGAAAAACTACAAACTTTTTTCGCAGGCTGGAAGAATCCATAAAAATAAACGGCGGCGGATTTAAAGAATATCGAATATCGTCTTGCCAATCAACAAAAGCGACAGAAGCGAGAGCATAACGGCGATAAACCACACCAGACAATTATACAAAAACGAGTTGCGGTAGTCGCCCATAATCTCGCGGTTCGAGGACAGCAGAACGATGGCGATGAGCAGAACCGGCAGCAGAAGCCCGTTGATAAACTGCGTAAACAGCAGCAACCTGATTTGGGGAATACCGGGAATCAGCGCGACGATTGCGCCAATCAATATTAAAGATGTAAAAATTCCCAGAAAAATCGGCGCTTCACGAAACGAATGCGACAAGCCTTTTTCAAATCCGAGCGCTTCGCTGACCGAATACGCCGTCGCCAGCGGCAGAACGCCCATCGCCAGCATCGCCGCGCCGAACAGACCGACGCCGAACAGATATTTGGCGTATTGTCCGGCGACGGGCGCGAGCGCTTCGGCGGCGGTTGCAGCGGAATTTATTTCGGTAATGCCTTGTTTATTTAGAGTTGCGGCGGTGGAGATAACGATAAACGCGGCAATCAAACAGGCGAACAGCGTTCCGACAATGGCGTCGGCGCGCACCAAAGGGTAATCTTCGATGGTCATGCCTTTTTCGACGACGGAAGATTGGACGTAAACCTGCATAAACGGCGTTACGGTCGTGCCGATTAAAGCCATCACGATGAAAAGATACGGCAAATCAAATTGAAAGCTCGGATTAATTGTCTCGGCGGCAACCTCAGACCAGTCGGGTTTTACCAGAATCGCCGACGCGATATAACAGAAAAAGACGAGCGACATTGTGAGGAAAACCTGCTCGACGCGCTTTTGCGTTCCTTTGACGACGAGCCACCAGATTAAAAAAGCCGTTACCGGAACGGTTAAATAACGCGAGATGCCGAATAGCTCGGACGCCTGCGCGATGCCGACGAATTCGGAAATGATAACGCCGGTATTCGCGATTAAAAGCGCGCCCATAACCAGCGCCGTCCAGCGCACGCCGAACTGTTCGCGGATTAAATCGGCTAAACCCTGTCCGGTTACGACGCCCATTCGGACGCACATTTCCTGCGCGACAATCAAGCTGACGGTCATTGGCAGAAACGCCCAGAGCAAGGTATAGCCGTAACTTGCGCCGACGGTCGAATAAGTGGCGATGCCGCTCGCGTCGTTCCCGGCGTTGGCGGCGATTATTCCGGGACCCAAAACGGTGAGATAAGCAAAGAATTTATAATTGGACGCGTTTCGGCGCAGGCGCGCGGGCAGT
>JALZOE010000309.1 GCA_030857325.1 Acidobacteriota bacterium | reverse complement strand
TTCATAAAGCGTTCCGACTCTTCAAAGGGCGGCTAGTAAGTGACGTCTTCGGAAAAATTATCTTTGCTCATGATTGGAGGTAATGCTTCTTAGGACTTACGCAGTTGGTAGAAGCAAATAACGCGGATTCGACAAATAGGCTCTAACGGCATCTCGAATAATACTCGTTTTTGCTTCGATCCAACTGATTCTTTCTCGATAACAATGACTTTCAATTCGCACAAACGCTCTGATACAAAGTCCGATGTGATTGCTCACGGGGCGCAGGCGGCGGCATTGAGCGCGTTCAATCAAGCACTGTTGTTTAAGGGCGCGATGATACATCTCAATACGCCACGCGGATTTGGCAAAGCCTTCTCGTGCCGCTTCGCTCATCCCCGAAAGGCTCGTCGCCCAGTATTCTGCCGTGCCGTCTGTGGCGCGGACACGGAACACTTTGACTTCGCCGAAACCTTTGAGCCAAACAATCGTCCCGCCGCCGCACAGTCCGGCTTCAGAAACAGCTTTCAACCCGCTCCGGTTGACGTTGATTTGGCGGTTCGATTTCAGGCGCGTCAAAAAATGCCAACCCAAAGAGCGAACCAATTTGAGATTTTCAATCGACCCATACCAGCTATCAAAACAAACGAGCTGCGGATTAAAACCCCGCTCGTGCGCGCACAGCAGCATTTCGGCGAAATGGTCGTTTTTGGTTTTACCGTCGCGCTCTTTATCAAAAATGCGGTAATCAATCGGCACGCACCGTGTCCCGTCGCTCCAAAGCAGTGTAATCAGGTTGATGCCGGAAACAACCGCTTTTTGCTTGCCCGACCAGTGCCGATATACAAGGGCATTGAACTCCGAATACGGCTTCTCAAGGGTCGAATCATCCAGAACAAGGATGCCGCTTTGCAAATCAATTTGCGTTCGGGCTTCCTCCCAAAGTGTTTCCGCATTGGGTTCGAGACGCGACAGCAGCCGGGTAAAAGCGTCGTGTGCGGGAGCGTCTTTGCTCTTCGGCTGCACGCGCTCGGCTTCGGTTGCCGTTACATCACGAGGCGTAGCGATAATAAAGTTAATGTAATCTTCGTCGGTAACTTTCGGCTGATTCATTCCTTATTTTTATCAAATAACTGTTCAACTGCGTAAGTCCTAATGGTAAATCAAAGCCGAAAATCCGCAAAATCAGTTCGCGAAAATGTTCGGCGGCGAGCGAAAAAATATATTTACTATTTTTCGCGAAAGAGTTAAAATTGTCGCAATCGAAATCCGAACGGAGTTTTCTAAAAAGATGTTTTACAAAAGATTTACCGTCATTTTCCTGTGCGCCGCGTTTCTGCTCGCGCAAAGTTTCGCGCAAACTAAACCGGCGATTGACGAAAATAAAACCGCGCCGCTCGCGCCGGAAGTAAAGGAAAAATCCGTCACTTTGCTCGCCGCTTTAACGCGCGAAGCCGAGCAGTTTTATTTGCCGGAAAATCGCGTAAAAGCGAGAGTTTTGACGGCTAGTCTGCTTTGGGAACACGACGAAAAACAGGCGCGGCAGGCGTTTCAGGCGGCGATTTCCGAATTAAACACGCTCGTCGGGCAAATCGCGCCGGATTCTGACGAGGGAGAAAAGACCGAAGAACATTACTTAAATCTCGAATCGGTCAGACAACTGCGAAGCGAATTGCTCGTCGCGCTCGCCGCGCGCGACCCGAAATTCGCGCTCGAAACGCTCGCATTGACGCGCCGAAACGAGAATGGCGAAAACATATTTACCGACGATGCTGCGCTCGAATTAAGTCTCGCCGAAAAAATTGCCGAGAAAGACCCGAAACAGGCGTATGAATTAGCGCGCAAAAATCTGGAAAAAAGTCTCGGCTACAATCTCTACACGGCGCTCGAAAGCATTTACGGTAAAGACGCCGAACTCGGCGCGCGTCTGGCACGGGAAGTTCTGGGAAAAATAAAAAGCCGCGACATACAAATAGTTTCGACCGGCGATTATATGTCGAATTCGATGTCGAACGGCTCGACGTCCGGCGGTTCGATGACAAACGGCTCAATGTCGGGCGACTCGATGACGACCGGTTCGATGTCGAGAATGGCTAATGTGAGCGACGCGGCAATTCGGCAAACGCCTTTTGTCGCACATAGTTGGGAAATCCAGCAGTTTGTTCAATCGGTAAAAAAACTCAATCGCCAAGCCGCGAAAGATAAAAAAACTCCGGTTTTGTCCGACGCCGAAATGCGCGATTTGATTGACGTTCTGGCGCAGAAATATGTCAAACAGCAGTATCTTTCGGCGTATGAAGTCGCGCCGGTGATTAATGACATTGCGAAATATTTTCCCGCTCCGGCGCAGGTGATTCGGAAAAAAATGGCGCAAAACTCGGAACTCGACAATATGGTTCGCACGCAGGAAATTCAAGGCGAAACCGAAGGTAAAACAGCCGAAGAAATCGTCCAAATCGGCGAGAAAAAACCCGTTGCCGAGCGCGACCAATTTTACCGCCAAGCTGCCGAAAAAGCTCTGGAACAAAACGACGTTCTAAAGGCGCGGGATTTTTACGCGCGCGTCAAAGCCAAAGACGGCGATTATTTAAACGCGAGACTCGAAGCGGTTTTGCCGCTCGCGCTCGCGCAAACGGGTGATTTGCGCGAAGTTCGGCAAATGCTCGCAAAATTAAAAACGCCCGAACAGCGCATCGAAATTTTGTCGGTGCTGGCGCAGACAGTCGCGGAGAACGGCGATAAGAAAACGGCTTTGACTCTTGTCGGCGAAGCGCGCGCGCAGTATTCGGGCAGAATGAAACAGCGTAAAAATCTAACGTCCGTTTTGCAGTTAGCGCAAGCCTACGCCGTCGTCGAACCGGAACAAAGTTTCGTTCTGCTCGAAGGCAACATCTCTTTTTTCAACGATTTAATCGCGGCGGGAATTCTTCTCGACGATTTTAACGAATACGGCTCAATCAAATCCGACGAAACGCTGCTCGATGTCGTCCGCGCCCAATCTTACCGCAGCGCGCCGAACGGCGTCGCCTTGATAAAAAAATTAGCCGCCGCCGATTTCGACCGCACGACCGCTTTAGCCGACCGATTCGCGCGACAGGAAACAAAATTCTTTGCGCGCTTCCGCATCGTCGAAGCTCTGCTCGATGCCGACGCCGAAAAGACGGAAAAAGAAATACAGCAAAGCGAAGAACGCGGCGAACACTAAAGAAAATGGAAAATGGAAAATGTTAAAGCAAGTTCAGACATTTTCCATTTTCCATTTTCCATTAAATTAGGCTTGTTCCAAGAAGCCAGTGTCCGCCGTCAACGACGAGCGTAACGCCGTTGATATAGCTTGCCGCGTCGGAGCATAGAAAAATCGCCGCGTTTTCGATGTCTTTTATTCGTCCGAATCTTTGCAGCGGAATTCGTTTTGCGAGTTTTTCCTTGAGCGGTTCGGGCAAAAGCCGCTTCATTCCTTCCGTATCTTCAATCGGACCGGGCGCGATTCCGTTGACGCGAATGCCGTATTTGCCCCATTCGACGGCGAGATTTCTCGTCATCGCGTCTACCGCCGCCTTCGCCGCCGAAACGTGAATCTGCATCGGCGTCGCGGTTAAATGCAAGGTTGCGCTGATGTTTAAGATTTGCCCGTTCGATTTTTTCAATTCTTCAAACGCGGCGCGGCAAACATTGAAAGTTCCTTTCGCGTCAATGTCCAGAACCGTTCCGAAGCCGTTTGCCGAAAGCTCGTCCGCCTTACACAGAAAATTTCCCGCCGCGCCGTTGACGACAATATCGAGCGCGCCGAAATTTTTGACCGTTTCGTTTATCGCCGTTTCGACTGCGGAAAAATCGCGTACATCAGCCGCAATCGCGAAACATTCGCCGCCGTTTTTCTCGATTAAACTTTTCATCGGTTCGAGGTTTTCCAACTTGCGCGAAGCGATTGCGACGCGCGCGCCTGCTTCGGCAAACGCACGCGCGATGCCGCCCGTAATACCCGTTCCGCCGCCGGTTACGAACGCGACTTTGCCTTCCAGAATGTTTTCTGCAAAAATTTTGTCCATAATGATTCCGAGATTTTAACATACGAAAAGCGGGGAAACGGAAAATGGAAAATGGAAAATGGAAAATGTCCGTCGGAAATTTCGCCGTTCTGCGTTCGTAATTTTTCGTCGTTTTATTT
>JALZOE010000308.1 GCA_030857325.1 Acidobacteriota bacterium | reverse complement strand
TGTAATAACCGTTTTCACCCCAACTCGATGCCGTCGGCTGCTGAATTTGAATCGGAATCTTCGCGTCGAGAAAATCGCCGGGCGTGATGGCTTCGATTTCCGTTTGGTCGTAATGCAGTTTGCGAAACAGAAAATCTAAGAATTGCGGACCTTCAAACCACCAGTGTCCGTAGAGTTCGGCGTCGTAAGGCGAAGTTACGAGCGGCGGATGTCCGCCGAAAGTTTCGCGCAGCAAATACGCTTGTTCAATTCGCTTATTGATAAAATCCGAAGCGTCTTCGGCGGCTTTCAAACGCGCCAAATCGGGGATATACGGTTTTTTGTGTTCGGTTTTGCCCGTGATTCGATAATGTTTCAAACCCAACGCGCGCCGGTTTTCGTCTTTGTGCAAAAAAGGCTTTATATATTCAAACGGCAAATCCCATCCGACATCGCGGTAAAATTCGCGATAGACGACGTTGCCCGGATAACCGGCTTCCGCGCTCCACACCTGCTGCGAAGTTTCGACATCGCGGGCGAAAACCGCCACGCCGTTCGGACACAACACGGGCGCGTGAACGCCGAAACGCGGGCGCGGCTCGCCGTAGAGAAGCGCGTGCGAATCGCCGACGAAATATTCGATTCCGGCGTCTTTGAGCAGATTTTCGATTCCCGGCTCATACGCGCACTCGGGCAGCCAGATGCCGCGCGGCTGTCTGCCGAAATGTTTTTTATAATTTTCGACGGCAACCGCAATTTGGGCGCGTCTCGCTTCCGGCGTTGAAATTAACGGCAAAAATCCGTGCGTCGCGCCGCAGGTGATAATTTCCAGAACGCCTTCGTCCTGTAATTGTCGAAAAGCGTTTATCAGATTTCGATTATATTTGTTGTTCCACAAGTCGAGCGCCGCGCTTAAAGTATTGACATACATTCGCGCCGCGCTCGAAAATTCCGGCGCTTCCCGCTGCGTTCGTTCGACTTCCTTTTTCGCTAAAGCGATTAAATTTTCCAGATGCCGCGTATATCGTGTCTCAAGTAATTTGTCCGACAGCATTTCACACAACGGCGGCGAAACATTTATCGCCAGGCGCGGACGCGCGCCGGTTTCGTGCAGATTTTGAAAGATAAAAATCAGCGGCAGATATACTTCCGTTATCGCTTCATACAACCAGTCTTCTTCGAGAAATTCGGGATATTCGGGATGACGCACGAACGGCAGATGCGCGTGTAAAATTAGGCTGAAATAACCGATAGGCATAATTTTTAAGTTGTCAGAAAGTTGTAGTTAGTTACAGAGTTGCAGAATTGCAGAAAGTTTTTGTAACTCTAAAATTTTCTTTGACTATCTGCAACTTTCCGCAACTATCTATAACTATCTGCAACTTTACAAGGAACTGACGGGCGAAAGTTTCGGCAAAGCGTTTTTCTCGAAAAATTGTTTGGAACGGCGCGGAAAATTTATCAGGCTCGCGCCGAAAACCGTCGGCGCGAGTGATTCTTCTTCCGTCGTTTCATCGGTAAAAATGCCGAAGTTTCCCCGCAAAGCCGCAAACGCCTTTTCCGCGTTCAGGTTTTCGGCGTTTCCTTGCAATTTGGCAAAAAGAGTCGGGCTGATTTGTTCGCGCAAATCTTCCAACGAATAGCCGGAAGCTAAGGCAAGCAATGCAAAACGCATCTCGCCGGAATTATCGGCGGCGAAATCGTTTTCCGCGCCGCCGAAAAAATGCTCGAAAGCCGCCTGCGTGGCAGCTTCGGCGAGTTTCGCGTCGTCGCCCGCGAGCGCGACTTCAAAAGCGTCCTGCGCGAAGCCGGAATTATCCAGAATCTGCGCGAACGAATCCGCCGAAACTGCCCAATCGGAATCCGACGCCTGACGCGGCGAAGGATTTCGGCGCGGCGTCTCGATTGAGTTTGAAAATATTAAACGAACAAACGGACGATTCGGCAAGTAAAATCCGATTTCCGCCAGATACGACGAATCGGCATCGACGTTAAACCACCACGAACCTTCGATTTGGACGGGGAAAATTTCTTCGCGCTTCGTTGTTTGATTGAGAAGTTTAACGACGAGCGTGTAATTTTCCGCATTGCCGCCGAAAATGCGATGCAGAGTTTCAAACGGATTGTCTTTTAGAGACCAGTAAAAATGCAGGCGCGTCGGCGTCTGCATTTGCAGACGCGCGCGATTTTCCGCTCGCAGTTCTGGCAGTTTCGGCTCGGCAAGTTCTCTGAAAATCGGATTTTCAAGTTTAGACGCGCCTTTTTTTTCGTCATTTAAGATGTCTTTTGTTAAAATCTGCGACGAGTCTTTTTGCGGCGAAAAAACATCTTCGGCATTTTCACCGCCGGACGCAACCGCATTCTTTCTAACATTTTCCGCCGAAGAAACCGAATCAATCTTAAATTCACGCAGCGTAAATTTTGTTCGATTCTCCGAAACATCTTCTTCCGGCGAAGATTGCGCGTCGCCCGAAAGCGTTTTTTTCGTGTCTTTTTCGCTCATAAGTTTTTATGAAATTATTAATTTACCGCACTTGATAATAAGTCTTAATGATTTTTTCTTCAAAATCTAAATTAAAAATACTGTTTCAGCCGGAATTGCCGCGCCGCCGGTTGCAGCCGTATTTTTATAATTCTTCTCTGAATTTTACAAACGGAGACGAAAGAAATTTTCGTTAGTTTACAAGCTGCCCGGCGATTTTCCGCCGAAAAAACTAATATCTCTTTTTATTAAAAAATGCTAATCTATTGTTGATTAACGTAGGTTTATTTGAATATCGGAGGAATTTTTAATGGCTTTAATAACTTGTCCAGAATGCGCGCACGAAGTTTCGGCTGCCGCGCCCGCCTGCCCGAACTGTGGTCATCCGTTTGCGCCGCCGGTTGTCCAGCGAAAAGTCGTCGTAACCGAAGCGCCGGAGCGCGACGATTTTCCGAAGTGGATTTTTATACCGCTCGGACTGCTCGGCGTCGTTTTGCTTTTTGTTCTGATTGCATTTATGCGAAACGACGATACCGCCGACGGGCGCAATATCAACGTCAGCGTCAACACGCAGCGACCGGCGGGCGGCAGTTTGGCTTCGCAAGGAACGACGACAACCAGTATTCCGTCGGAATCTTCAACCGTCGTCGTTCCGCCTTCGTCAACCACATCCATTCCGCCGATGTCGGGAACGACGACCGTGCCGCCGACTTCTTCGCAGACGATTCCGAGCGTTCCCGGTTCAACCGTTACCGCGCCCGCGCCAGATAAGGGAACGGTTACGCTCGACGCGAAAATTGTAACCAATTCCGGCGTTCAGCCGGTCAGAGCCGAAAGATTCTATCTGCTCGACAAGGATTTGGAAAGCATTTTGAGCGAAGCCGGTATTGAAGACGAAACCGGACAAGGCTTAATCAACGCTTACGGTCTGGCGGTCGTCTATCCGAACCGCTACGCCGACACCAATAAAAAAGCGGCGAGCGCCATCGCCCGGCATATCGTTTACAGAGCGCAGACCGACGCGAGCGGAAAAGCGTCGATGAAGGACGTTAAACCGGACAGCTATTACCTTTACGGCATCACGAAAACCGACACAGGTTTCGCCGTCTGGAGTTCGCCCGTCAACATCAATCCAGGACAAAACGAGCTTAATTTATCGCCGGCGCGATTGACGGAAATATCACAGTAATTTTCGTTACGCGGTTTGTTAATAAAAAAGCGGCGGGAAATTTTTCCGCCGCTTTTTTTTAATTTAAGCTGCCGAATGGCGAATCGAATTTTACAGCCGGAACGCGGAGAAAATCCGCAGAGTTTCACAGAGATTTTCTTTCCGGCGTTTCTCCGCGTAACCTTCGCGTCCCGGCGGTAAAAACTTTATAACGTTTGTTTTTAAGCCGTGCGCGTAAGAAGTCCGAGTTCGTAACCGATTTCTTCGAGTTCCTCGCGCGTCAAAACGACGCCTTCGGGCGCGCGTTTTTTGAGTTGAAAAACGAGCGCGACATCTTCAATCTTTTGTTTAAAGTCGATGCGGTTCGGCGGCACGGGAAACTTTAAAAGCCGCGTCATCAATTCGGCGGTCGCCGCGTGTCCGATTGCCGAACTGATTTTGCGGTTTGAAGCGTGAAACTCGCCGACGATTTCGCGTGCTTCTTTAAGCAGCAGTTTTTGAAATTCAAACGCGCCGTGCGCGGTAATAA
>JALZOE010000307.1 GCA_030857325.1 Acidobacteriota bacterium | reverse complement strand
CTCGCCACGTTCAGAAAAGATTGGGAAGAAACCGACCCGAAACAGGGCTGTATTAAACATTGGGTCAAAGAACCGCTCGAAGCGCAGTTGGAAAAAAATTGTCTCGACGTTTTTTTCCTGAAACGAGTGGTTGAAATCAAGGAAAAGGAAATCGTTTTAGAAGATGAAAACGGCGCGATTGAAACGCTGCCGAACGATGTCGTCTTCGTTTTAATCGGCTCGGACGCCGATTTGACGATGCTCAAAAATTTGGGCGTTGAAATTAAATCTTCAAAATACGGCGCTGTGCCGGTTTACGATGATGAAACTTTTGAAACGAACGTCGCGGGCGTTTATGTGGTCGGACATTTTACGGAAGCGCGACACATCGTCGGCGCAATCGAAGTGCCGAAAAAGATTATTCCTAAATTGGCGACAAAACTCGAAAAGGAATATGAAGGAAAAAAGGAATTATTGCTCAACGTGTAACAATTTAACCGGAAGCGATTTATGTATGTATTGCACTTCGACTATGCGCGACCGCTCGAAAATTTGCATAATCGAAGAAAATCATAATCTTATAACGGTCGAAGAAACATTAGACTACAAAGGGCTTTATCATATTTTACACGGTTCACTGTCGCCGTCTCGCGGTATCGGTCCCAATGAAATATTGCTGTCAAACCTTGTTCCGCGTTTGATGTCGAAAAACAATAAAGGTATTGAGGTTAAAGAAATTATAATAGTTTCAAATTTAACGAGCGAAAGTAAAATAACGGCAAGATATATCGGACGTTTATTAAAACCTCTGGGAATTTCCGTTAATGAAATTGAAATTGAAATGACGAGCGTTTTTGAAGCTGGAACGATTCAATAAAACAACAAAGACCTTTTAATAAAAATACTTAAGAGTAATGACTATCGAACGCGCCAAAGAAATTCTAAGTCGTCAATTCGGCTACGATTCGTTTCGGATGAATCAGCAGCAGGCGATTGAAACTGTTTTGACGAAAAAAGACTGCATCGTTTTAATGCCGACCGGCGGCGGAAAATCGCTGTGCTATCAAATTCCGGCGCTGATTTTGGACGGTTTGACTTTAGTCGTTTCGCCGCTGATTGCGCTGATGAAAGACCAGGTTGACGCGCTCAAAAACAACGGCGTCGAAGCGGCGTTTTTGAATTCGACGCAGACCGCGCGCGAGCAGACGGAAGTTTTCCGCGATGTTCGCAGCGGAAAATTAAAACTGCTTTACGTTGCGCCCGAACGTCTTCTGCAAAGCGGCGACCAGTTTTTAGATTTTTTGAAATCGGTGAAAATCGCGCTTTTCGCCATCGACGAAGCGCACTGTATTTCGAGTTGGGGACACGATTTTCGACCGGAATATATGCAGCTGCGGAAACTGAAAATTCATTTTCCGGACGTTCCGCTGATTGCGCTGACGGCGACCGCCGACAAACTCGTTCAGAAAGATATTGTCGAGCGTCTCGGTTTGCAAAACGCGGCGCTTTTCATTTCGAGCTTTAATCGTCCGAATATTTATTATAAAGTCGAGCCGAAGCGAAATTCCTACGGGCAATTGCTCGATTACCTTGAAAAACGTCGAAACGAAAGCGGGATTATTTATTGTTTGAGCCGCAATTCGGTTGACAATCTCGCCGGAGATTTGCGCGATGAAGGTTTTGACGCGGTTGCTTATCACGCCGGTCTCGACAAGGAAACCAGAGATAAACATCAGGAATCTTTTTTAAAGGACGAAACGAAAATCGTCGTCGCCACGATTGCCTTCGGAATGGGAATCGACAAATCGAACGTGCGGTTCGTCGTTCATCTGGATTTGCCGAAAAACATCGAAAGTTATTATCAGGAAACGGGGCGCGCCGGACGCGACGGACTTCAAAGCGAAGCCTTGTTGTTTTTCAGTTGGGGCGATGTCAATAAGCTGAAAGGTTTTGCCGCCGTTGACGGCAACGAAGCGCAGAGCCGAATAATGTTGAAGAAGCTGAACGTGATGGGCGAGTTCGGCGATTTGAAAACGTGCCGCCGGAAATTTCTGCTCAACTATTTTTCCGAAGAAATGACCGAAGACTGCGGCGCGTGCGACAACTGCAACACGACGTTCGAGCGTTTCGACGGAACGATAATCGCGCAAAAAGCCCTGAGCGCTGTTGCGCGCACCGGACAGCGTTTCGGTTTGAGTTATCTGATTGATTTTCTGCGCGGCTCGCAGTCGAAAACGATTCGCGACGAACATAAAAACCTGAAAACCTACGGCGTCGGCGCGGACATCTCGAAAAATAACTGGTTCGATTATTTCAAGGATTTAATCGCGCAGGGATTTCTGACGCAGACCGAAGGACAATTTCCGACGATTGTTTTAACCGAAAAAAGCGAAGCCGTTCTGTTGGGACGCGAAACTGTTGAATTATTTAAGGTTACAATAAGAGATGACAAAAAAGCCTCGCTCGTCGGCGAAAGCGTTCATCCGTATTTTCAGGATTTATTCGATTTTTTAAAACAAATCAGAACGGCTTTTGCGAAAAGCGAAAACGTGCCGCCGTATGTAATTTTTTCCGACGCGACGCTGATTGAAATGGCGACGTTTCTGCCGCAGGACGAGAATGAAATGCGAAGAATTTCCGGCGTCGGCGATTTGAAACTTGAGAAATACGCGGCTGATTTTCTGCGGGAGATAGAAGTTTACTGCGAAAATAATAACCTCGAATCGCGCATCGATTTAAAATCGCCGAAACGCGAGCGCAAAGTTCGCACGAAACGCGACGAGCGCGGAAACAACACCTATGACACGACTCTGGATATGTTCAAATCCGGCTTGTCGATTGAAGAAATCGCCGAAGTCAGAGAAATGGCGAAAAGCACGATTGAATCGCACCTCGTCCGATTTATTCAAAGCGGCGAAATAATGCTCGACGACCTCGTTCACGAACGCAAAATCGAACCGATAAGAAACGCCATCACACGCTTAAACGCCGGTTTCGCCGTCGCGCCCGTCAAGGAATTCTTAGGCGAAGATTACAGCTATGCCGAAATCCGAGCGGTTCTGGCGACGATGTAATGCTGCAAATTCAAACGCGGAAAACTTTCTACTGTTTCGAGACAATAACAGGAAACTTTTTCTAAAAAATGCCGATAACTTGATGTAAGTTATTTTGCTTGTCTTGTAAGGAGTAATTATGAATTTAGCAGGATTAAAAGATTTATTGGACAATACGGCGGAATTATTAAAAAGCAACGCAACCGAATCGGTTCAACCGGTAGGCGTGTCAGATGTTTCCGTGAAAAACAAAAACGGCGAAGGACTTAGAACCAGCATTTCATATGATAACCGTGCAATAAGAGCGGTAACAAACCGTTTTGTCGAATCACAGAATACGAATAAATCCGTCGCGGCAAGCACGCTGAAATTATATTCTACTGAAACGTAGTCCAGCCAAACATACCCGCCGAGAGCCGTTATTATTCCACTTAAAGAAGAAAGTAAAAACGCTGCTCACGAAGAATTAAGCCGTCGTCTTATTCAAGCGACTTTAGAGCAAAACGGCGTCGAGCCTTCTAACCTCGAAATGGAAGAAATAATGGCGCTGCCGCAAAATCAGGCGATTGATATGAACGGCTGGTTTGGTAAAGACTGGAAATTTAATAACCTTCCCGGCTCGATGCCCGCGCCCGCCAAATACAAAGACATCAACGGACGACAAGTCTTCGGCTACGGATTTAAGCTGTCTCCGCAATGGCAAGCCGATGTTCTAAACGATTACAAACAGGTCAGAGGCGAATTAGCTAAACCGGAAAACATCAACCGCAAAGCGGTAATTGATATGAAGATGACCGAGCGATTAAACGAAACGGTCAAAATCGCCTGGGAAAAAGGCTATATCAGCGACGAAGTTAAAAACCAGCTCGGCAGCTTGACGCCGGAAGAATTAGCCGGCGCGTTCGCCATCGGCGGCGTCATCGGGATTATCGCCACAACCGAAGCCGGAGCGGCAGCGCTCGGTCCAATCGGCGGCGCGATTGGATTGGCATACACTATTAAACAAATGGCGGAATTTGACCACATCGCCGACGGCTGCGCCAAAGCCGTAAATCGTCAGCAATTGGATAAACCGGCAAAAGAATTCGGCGCATTTTTAGGCTCACTTTCCAAGGACGGTGTTTTAG
>JALZOE010000306.1 GCA_030857325.1 Acidobacteriota bacterium | reverse complement strand
TCTCCGTCGATGCGCGTGAACGAGCCGCCGACGAGGATTTTGCCGTCCGGCTGGATGACGATACTGAAAATGTCACCGTTTGTCTCGTTCGGGCGAAACAAAAAGTCGAGCGAGCCGTCCGCGTTAAAACGAGCCGTTCCGCGACTGACCGTCGTGCCGTCGAAAAACGCGCCGCCGACCAGGATTTTTCCGCTCGTCTGGAGCGCAATCGCGCTGACCATTCCCGAAACGATGCCCGGAACGGTGATTGCCGTATCGACCGTGCCGTCGGCGTTGAGCCGCACGATGCCGAGCGTTGGCGTGCCGTTGAACGAGGAAAAGAAACCGCCGACTAAAATTTTCCCGTCCGGCTGCAAAACGATTGTTTCGACCGTCGATGACGCGCCCGTTCCGCCCGGATTAAATGTCGTGTCGAGACTGCCGTCCAGATTTAAGCGGGCGATTCCGAAAACCGCCGCGCCGTTATACGACCGGAACGCGCCGCCAACGAGAATTTTCCCGTCCGGCTGAGGAACGATTGAAAAGACCGGATTGTTAAAACCGCTTCCGGGATTAAAACTCGCGTCCAGACTGCCGTCCGGGTTTAAGCGGGCGATGCGGCTGCGCGGCACACCGTTAAAAGTCGAGAAAAAGCCGCCGACTAAAATTCTGCCGTCTGCCTGCACGGCGATTGATTCGACCGTGCTGTTGGCGCTGCTGCCCGCGTTGAAAGTCAGGTCGGGCGTGCCGTCGGCGTTGAGCCGCGTCATAAAGCCGCGAAACGCGCCGTTGTAAAGCGCACCGTTGCCGCCGATTAGAATTTTGCCGTCCGGCTGCCGGGCGAGCGCGAGAACATTCGCGCTCGGACCGACGCCGCCCGGATTAAAAGTGGCGTCCGTGCTTCCGTCGGCGTTGAGCCTGGCGAGAAAGTTGCGCGGCGCGCCGTTCACGCCTTTAAAAGAGCCGCCGATTATAATTTTACCGTCCGGTTGGACGATGGTTTCTTCGATGAAACCGAAACCTTCGGAGACACCCGCGTTAAAGCTCGCGTCGATGTCTCCGTCCGCCGCGAGCGCGTCTCTTCGAGTTTCCGTCCGTTTGTCCGGCGCGGCGTCAATAAATTCCGCTTGCGGACTTCGCGCCAATCTGGGGGAAACGGGCGTATTTTCGGTTGAATTCGTTTGGGAAACCGGAAATGCGGCGCGCGTCTGCGAAAGCGCGGGCTGCCAGCCGCATAATGTAATAAAAGAAAAAAGCGCCGCCGAAAAACTTAACGTCAAAAGTTTACCGGCAAACGAAGCGGGCGCGTTCGTCAAAGAAACGAAAATTTTATTCATTGTAAATTTCCAGGATGAACGTGTGATTTCTAAATCGAGCGTGTAATCTCCGAATTTGTCGAACAGAACCGAGTCGGCAAGAGTGATATACAGGACTGGCTGTCAGGCAAAGTTACGGCAACTTTCTAATTATACAGTTCGCCCGCCGCCGTCAATTAAAAATGCGCTTCAGTCCTGCGATAAATATAAAAACATTTGAACCGGTAAGAACTATCGCGCGGGCTTCCGTATTTTTCAATCGATTTTGTAACTTTCGACTCAATTCAACCGTTTTTATTTTACCCGTTCCGGCAAATAGTCTAACCTATCTTTAATTGACGGATATTGAATGATAAATGATGAATACAACCGCTTTAGAAGCCGAATTTCAAATCGTTTACGGGTGCGAGCCGCGTCTTTTTCGCGCTCCCGGCAGAGTTAATCTTATCGGCGAGCATACCGATTACAACGACGGTTTCGTTCTGCCGATGGCAATCGAGCGCGCAACGATTGTCGCCGCCGCCGCGCGCGACGACCGGAAAATCCGCGTGCGCTCAATCGAATTAAACGAAGCGGGCGAAATAAATCTCGACGCGCCGGAGGAAAAGCTGCGCGGTTCGTGGCTCGATTTCGTCGAAGGCGTGGCGCGCGTTTTGGAACGTGATGAAAACGTAACCTTGCGCGGCGCGGATTTGTTGATTTCGTCAAATGTTCCGCACGGCGCGGGGCTTTCTTCGTCAGCCGCTCTGGAAATCTCCGTCGGATTGGCTTTAACGGAAATTTCCGGGAACACAATCGACAAAGTTTCCTTAGCGCTTGCCGGACAAGCTGCCGAACACGAATTTGTCGGCGCGAGAGTCGGCATAATGGATCAATTCGTTTCGGCAATGGGAAAAAGCGGACACGCGCTTTTAATTGATTGCCGCAGTTTGGAAGCCGAGCAGATTCCGTTTGTCTCCGACGATTTCGTAATCGCCATCTGCAACACTAACGTCAAACACAAACTCGCCTCTTCGGAATACAACGCGCGCCGCGCCGAATGTGAAAAAGGCGTCGAGATTCTGCAGGAATTTCTGCCCGAAATAACGCATCTGCGCGATGTCGGAATTGAAGATTTTGAACGATACGCGGAACGTTTGCCGGAAGTTATCAAAAAGCGCTGCCGCCACGTCGTTACCGAAATCGAAAGAACCTTGAACGCTGCCGAAGCGCTTGCTCAAAACGATTTCGCCGAGTTCGGACGTTTGATGCGCCTTTCGCACCAAAGCCTGCGCGACGATTACGAGGTAAGCTGCAAAGAGTTGGATTTGCTAATCGAAATCGCGGGCAAATGCGCGGGCGTTTCGGGCGCGCGAATGACCGGCGGCGGTTTCGGCGGCTCGACGGTTAATCTGGTGCGGCGCGAAGATTTAGCCGCGTTCACCAAAAAAATTTCAAGCGAATATTATAAACAAACAGGGATTAAAACGGACGTTTACGTTTCCAGCCCGGCGGACGGAGCGCGGGAAATAATTTGATGTATAAAGCCGAAAAAATCGAGCGTCTCAATTTGCCGAACTGTATTCGTTTATCGAACGGCGCGGTCGAAATAATCGTTACGACCGATGTCGGACCGCGCATAATTTTTTATGGTTTTGCGGGCGGCGAAAACGTTCTGGGCGAACACCCAAACGCAAAAACCGAAACCGCGCTCGGCGAATTTAAGCCTTACGGCGGACATCGTTTGTGGATTGCGCCGGAAAATATGCCGAACAGTTACGCGCCCGACAACGCGCCGGTCGAATACGAATCGGACGAAACAAAAAATTCGATTCGTTTGATTCAGCCGATTGAACCCGTAACAAAAACACAAAAGGAAATTACGGTAACTTTAGACGCGCAGGGAAGCGGCGTTACGGTTCAACATAAAATCACCAATCGCGGCGACGCTCCAATAGAAATTGCGGCGTGGGCGCTGACGATTCTGCGCGGCGGCGGCGAAGCGTTTCTTCCGAACGAGCCGTTTGCGCCTTACAGCGGCGAAACTCTGCTGCCCGTCAGAAATTTAACCGTCTGGTCTTACACGGATTTTAACGATTCGCGCTGGCGATTCGACAAAGATTCGATTCGCTTAAAGGTTGACGCCGAAAAAAGCGCGCCGCAGAAAATCGGCGTTTTGAACAAACAGGGATGGGCGGCGTATCTGGTCGGTAATCTGCAATTTACAAAGCGTTTCGAGTTTCTGGAAAACGCTGTTTACCCGGATATGAACTCGAATACCGAACTTTACACAGCGGGCGATTTTGTCGAAGTCGAAACTTTATCGCCGCTTCAAAAACTCGCGCCCGGCAGTTCAATTAAACACGCCGAATATTGGGAACTTGAGAGAAAGGATACTGAATTACAAAATCTTCCGGCATAACCATACCGGGCGAAAGCACATCGACAACCTTGTTTGCTAAATCATTGAGTTTTCCTTTTGTGTTCTGAAACGCATCATCGAATTTCTTGGCAACGTCGTCGGTCAGTTTCAGCGCGTTGTCGCCGAGCTTGGCAAACTTCGGCGCGAGTTTTAGAGCGTGTTTGGAAATTCAAAATCTGATGAAACGAAGAATGTTTCCCCGAAGATAAACACGGATTTAAGCGGATTAAAACCGGATAAAATCAGTGAACATCAGATTTCATTCGTGTTTATCTGTGGTAAAAAACTCTTTTTTGTTGCCCGTCGTCAATTTCCAAACAGGCTCTTATATTTCCAATCTTCTACTAATTTTTGCGTAAAACTTTACTCATCTTACTCCCGATTGCAGAAGATTCAAAGAAAATCTCAAAAGACTTCAAATTTTTACGCACCCGCCGGTGCGAGTTTTTCGGCAACTTCCGCCG
>JALZOE010000305.1:867-4168 GCA_030857325.1 Acidobacteriota bacterium | reverse complement strand
CGTTTCACCCGAAGATTCGACCGTCACTTCAAATTCGGTTCCGCGCACGGCAATCGAAGCCGTCGGACTTTTAATCCGGTAAGGATTCGGCTTGTTTTTGAAATGGTTGATTTTTACGCGAATGCGCCCCAAAGTTATTTGCAGCAGTTCGCGCAATGAACCGGCGTTCCGGTAATCGCCGACGACGAGCCGCGAGCCGGGCAGAACGACGACCTGGCTGCCGTCGGATAAATCAATGACGACGCGCCCGCCGCCGCGCGTGTCAATTTCGTGACCGGGAGCGAGAATCGTTCCGCGCGTGAGTTTCGCGCCGTTACGTCCGTTGCCCGAAAGCGTTGCCGCGCCGCTCACGCTCGTTACCCGCGCTTCGACCGCCGCGCTTTGAGCGTAAATCTTGAAAGAATTTTCAGATAGAGCAAAAGCGGAAAAAAATGTCATCCACAGCAAGACTAAAAACCGAGATTTTCTTAAATTACTAAACATCAAATAAATTTCTAATCCGAAACGGGAAAACGGTTCTTATAATTACTTTTTGGAACCTCAATTAATCATTTTCACCAGCCTGTTCGATGCTTTCATCCGGCTCTCCGTCATCTGAAGCAAAAAGATTATACTTAGCAATCAGGCGCTGAATGGTTCGCCTGTCTAATCCGAGTTTTTCCGCCGCGCGGCGACGGTTTCCGCCGACTTCCGACAAAATAAAACTCAAATAACGCCGCTGTAATTCTTCCATCGGCGGGCGGTCGCCCAGAATATCTCGAACCGCGTCGTTTTCCGCCGTAGTTTTGTTTGCATTTTTTCCGTCGGGGGCAATCGCGGAAGGAAGACAATCGAGCGTAATTACATTTCCGGTTGATAACGCCGTCGCGCGAATCAGCGCATTTTCCAGTTCGCGGACGTTTCCGGGAAAATTGTAATTTGAAAGGGCTTGCCACACTTCGCGCGTCAAGTGCGGCGGTTCGGTCTCGATAGAATTCCGGCGTAAAAAATGCTGCGCTAAAATCGGAATGTCTCCGGCGCGCTCGCGCAAGGGCGGAAGCTCGATTGTCAAAACACTAAGGCGATAATAAAGGTCCGAGCGAAAATCTCCGGCTTCGGCTAACTTTTGCAAATCTAAGTTGCTCGCGCCGAGGATGCGGACGTTGACCTGTCTTGTCTCGGTAGCTCCGACGCGGCGAATCTCGCCCGATTGCAGCACGCGCAAAAGACTAGCTTGGAAATTCGCGCTCGTCGAAGCCAGCTCGTCGAGAAATATCGTTCCGCCGTCGGCGGCTTCAAAAAGTCCGGCGCGGCTCGCGTTCGCTCCGGTAAAAGCGCCTTTTTCATAACCGAAAAGCTCGGCTTCGAGCAAGGTCTCGGTCAGACCCGAACAATTGACAGAGATAAATTTTTGCCCGGCGCGCTCGCTGAAATCGTGAACGGCGCGGGCGACCAGTTCTTTGCCGGTTCCCGATTCGCCGCTGATTAAAACCGTCGCGCTTGTTCTGGCGGCAAAAGCGACGAGTTTATAAACCGCGACCATTGCCGGGCTTCGACCGACCAGACCGGACTTGGAGAATTCGTCCGGCAAAGTCTCTTCGTTTTCCGTCGGCTCGATTTGTTTTTCGCGCCTCGCTTCGAGATGACGGCGCATCAGAGCGGCGACGGCGGAAATTTCAAACGGTTTGGCGATAAAGTCGTTCGCTCCTTCGCCGATAGCTTTAACAGCCGTTTCGACAGAACCCTGCGCCGTCATCAGAATCAACGGCAAGCCTTGGTCTATCCGGCGCGCATTCTGCACGAAATTCAACCCGTCGCCGTCCGGCATCAGAATGTCGCACAGAACCGCGTCGAATTTCTGCTTCTGGACGCGCGAAAAAGCCTCGCGCCCGGACGAAGCGCTTGAGACGCGAAAACCTTTCAGCGATAAGCCCGTTTCAAGCGTCAAACGAATAGACGGCTCGTCGTCAACTATTAGAATGTGCGGTTTTTCAATCATTTTTTGTTTTCGGCTCGACGGGCAAATAAACGGTAAAAGTCGAACCCTTATCAGGCTCACTTTCGACCGTTATCTGACCGTCGTGCAGCTCGATTATCTCGCGCGTCAATGCCAATCCGAGACCCGTTCCCGAAACTTGCGGAGTTTGCCCATGCGAAACACGGTAAAATTTTTCAAAAATGTGCGGCAATTGTTCAGGGGAAATGCCATAGCCTTCGTCTCGGACGCTGATTTGTAGCCTGTTTAAATGTGTTTGAATTTCGACCGTGATTTTCGTTTTCGGCGGACTGTATTGAATCGCGTTCCCGACAATATTGGTCATCGCCTGCGCGAGCATTCCGGCGTCGGCTGAAATTACCGGCAGCCCCAACTCAAAGCAGCGAATGATTTCTATGTCTTTTTGCGCGGCAAGCGGGTCGAGAACCAGCAGCGTGCGTTCGACTAAATCGGCGATGTTTACGTTAACGAAGCGCGCTTTCTGGATTCCCGATTCGAGACGGGTGATGTCCAGGTATTCATTGATCATTCTGGCGAGACGTTTCGATTCGTCGTTAATGGTCGAAAGCATTCTGTTTCGTATTACCGGCTCAACTTCGTGCGCGGTTAAAACTTCGCTCATCCCCTGAATCGCCGTCAAAGGCGTGCGAAGCTCGTGCGTCACGAGCGTGATGACGTCATTCTTTATTTGTTGCAATTCGTGATGTTGCGTAATGTCGGAAAGCGTGGCGACGATGCCGAGCATCTCGCCGATTTCATCGTCGGGCGAAGTTATCGCCGACAGTCTGAGCAGATAGTGAGTCGAATCGCCGATAACGATTTCCCGCTTGACAACGGAGCGGTCGAGCAACTGCCTGACAACAATTTCTTCAGAAAAGCTCGCCGCGTTATCCTGATTGCCAGCCGCCTCGCCGATTCTCGTAAAAAGATTGCTCCCCGTTAATCTTTGTTCGGACAAATTTAGAATTTCCGCCGCTCGCGGGTTGGCGAAAGTAATGGAGCCGTCCGGCTCGGCAATGAGCAAGCCTTCGTCGAGGTTACGCAGAGAGCGGTCGACAAATAACGAGCGTTCGATCAAGCCTCTCGATAATCGTCCCAGTGTCCGCGTTTTCCACTCCAAGCCGCGCGGCAAAATGCCCGCGCTTTTACCATTCGCCGCCTCAGCGTCTAATCGAGCGAAATTCTCAAAATTTCCCCCGCCGTTTGTCAAAATGTTTTTTTCGATGGCAAGCAGCTCGCCGATGCGGGCGTCAATTCCGGCGCTCGCCGCCAGCGAACGACGCAGAAGCGCGAGCGGCGCGGCGGCGGCGAAAGAAACAATCATCG
>JALZOE010000305.1:0-857 GCA_030857325.1 Acidobacteriota bacterium | reverse complement strand
CGAAAGAACCGGTTAAAATCAATGCGCCGAAACCCGCCAGAGAGACGAGTTGTTTCGCCGCCTCAAACCGCCCTTCCGCCAGTCTTATCAATAATAAAACGGCTGCCGCGACCAGCGCCGCGCAAAAACCGGCTGTCCAGTCGGAAACCGGCTGGTAAAAACGCTCGCGCAGAATCGTGTTTATCGAATTGGCGAGAATCTCAACGCCTGGCATCAATTCGCCGTTCTGATTGCCCGAATCGTTTTCGGCGTGAACGAACGGCGTCGCTATTCTGTCGCCCAAAGTCGCTGCCGTCGCTCCGATTAAAACATACTTCCCGCGAAATCTTTCCGGCGAAACGCGCCCGTCCAAAACATCGGCAAAGCTATAAGTTTGCGGCGAGAATGAACCCGTCGGACCGATATAATCAATCGTCATCCGAAGCGGTGAAAGAATAGTAAGCCGCTCGCCCGTACCATTTAAGTTGAGAGGAAAGTTTGTTTCCGAAGAAATAAACGGCAGGCGTCGCCCTCCGATCCGCACAAATCGATCTGTTTCATTCAATTCTTCTTCTTCGAGCCGGTCGCCGACGCGAATTGTCTCGATTGCCAGCGCCCACCGCGAATTGCCTTCGTCATCAGCAATCCGCAGTATCAATTCGCGCGCCGTTCCGTCGTGTTCGGTCGGAACGTGAACGTGACCGCTACCAGCCGCCGCGTTTTTAATTTCCGGCACTAAGTTTAACCAAGCCGAATGCTCCGACTCGCCCGATTCCCGCTTTTCAATCAATTGCTCGCCGAGGACGACATTTCCGGCTTGTTCAACTGCCTCGGCAAGCGATCCGTCGTCTTCCGGTTCGGTCGGCTCGACGTATAAA
>JALZOE010000304.1 GCA_030857325.1 Acidobacteriota bacterium | reverse complement strand
CCGAACGCTCTCGGCAATTTTAAGGATTTGCTTTTAGCGACGGCGAAAAGTCCGGCGATGCTTTTTTATCTCGATAATTACCAGTCGGTTGCGCCGAACGCGGCGGCGAATAATCGACGCGCGGGAGTTGGCGGCGGCAATCGACAATTGCAGCGGGCAATCGATAATCCGCGAGTGCGCGAACGAATAAAGGCGCGGCAGGGAATTACCGACGCGCAGCTCGACGCGCGCATTAAAAGAATGCAGCGGAATCAACAGCAATCGGCAGACGCGCCGAACGTATCAAACGCGCCGAAAAAAGCGAAAAGACAGCAGCGCGGCATCAACGAAAATTACGCCCGCGAGATTATGGAGCTGCACACGCTCGGCGTTGACGGCGGTTATACGCAGAAAGACATCGGGGAAATCGCCCGCGCTTTCACCGGCTGGACAATCATCGACCCGCGCGGCTATCGTCGCGCCAGTCAAAATATGGCAAACGACTCGAACACGGCGGACGGCGAAATGGAAGAGACGCGCGCCAACCGCCAAAAACGACGAATGGGTTTGCCCGAAGCCGCCGAAGCCGGGACGTTTTATTTTAACGAACGCGTTCACGACACGAGCGAAAAAACGGTTCTCGGTCAAAAAATCAACGAAGGCGGAATGAAAGACGGCTTGAAAGTTTTGGACGTTCTGGTCAGTCATCCTTCGACCGCGAAATTCATCGCCCGCAAACTCGCCGTCAAATTCGTCTCCGACAATCCGAGTGAAGCGCTTGTAAATCGCGTCGCCGAAGCGTTTAACAAATCGAAGGGCGATATAAAAACAACTTTGCGCGCACTGTTCGCGGACAAGGAATTTTTCGCGCCCGAAAACTATCGCGCCAAAATCAAAACGCCGTTTGAACTCGTCGCCAGCGCGATGCGCGTCGTCGGCGCGGACACCAACGGCGCGGGCGTCCAATCGCTGCTCACCAAAATGGGCGAGCCGCTCTACGGTTATCAAGCGCCGACCGGCTACCCGGATTTGGCGGAAGATTGGGTCAACACCGGCGCGCTTTTAGAGCGAATGAACTTTTCGGTCGCGCTCGTCTCGAACCGCATTCCCGGAACGCGCGTCAATTTGTCGAAGTTTGAAGCGAAAAATAAACAGGAAATTTTGAGCAAAGCGGCGGCAACGGTTTTGGGCGGCGAAATCTCGCCGAACACAAAAGCGATGCTTTTGAAACAAATCGAACAGCCGCTAGTTGAACCGAAATTAAGCAGTGATTCTGAGAATGCGGCAATGGAAAATGCTTCGATGATGATGCCTGCCAAAGGACAAGGCGGCGGCAAGCGCGGCGGCGGACAAAGGGCGAGACTGCTCGCGCCGAGCGGCAACCCGGAAGTTTTCAAAGTCGTCGGCTTGATTTTAGGCTCGCCCGATTTTCAAAGACAGTAACTTTTAACGGATAACGAATAACGGATAATGGATAATAAAGAATCAAATTTTCTTTAATTTTTCATTATCCGTTATTCGTTATCCGTTTTTTTCTCGCCTTCGTATAAATCCTTTTTACCTAAACCCTGTTTGACGACTCTTCTCAAAGCGGTTCGCAGGTTGCTGTCAACGGCGGTTACGATTCTTCGCAATTTTTGTTCGGGACGCGCTTTGAAAAATGTAACGTGCGTAGTCTCGTAGCCGTTCGGCGAATTGGGCGAGAAATAATAATTTGAAATGCAGCAGCGTTTTCCGTCGGCTTTTACTTCGTTGACCGAATGATAAGATTTGTCGTTGGTCGCCATTAAAACCAGGCGATTAAAAAGGCTCGGAATCTCGACGGATTCGGTTACGTCTTCGTTCCAGAGTTCGAGATTTCCGCCGTTTTCGGGTTTCCAATCGGGCGTGCAGTAATAAAGCAGATTCAAAACGCGGTAATTTTCCCCTTCGGCGTCGTGCGAGTTGTCGAGATGCGGATTGAGAAAATGTCCTTTCGCCATAGCGCTGATGCCGCCCGCGTAAAGATGCGGGTCGCCGATTGTTTCCCGCAAATCCGTAACGCGCGAAACCGCTTTGATAACTCTTTCGTCCTGAAACGCGAAAGTAATGTCGGAAATCAGCGAATCAAATTTGTCGAGCGATTTCGACGTGTATTTTTTTTCTCGAAAACTGTCCATCAAGCGCATTTCCTCGCTCGGCGGAAACGCCGCGTGAATTTTCCGCGCCAAATCTTCGGGCAGAAGATTGTTAATCGCCGTAAAATGCGTCGCCGCGTTTTTATCCGCGTGAAAATCGGCGCGCAAAGCGTCCGCGTCGTTTTCGAGCCGTTCGACAATCAATCGAATAATTTCTTCTTTCATAACTTTATTTCCGTAAAACCGAAGTTTTCCACAGGTGGAAAATTTCTTGCAAAAGTAGTTTTTTCGTTTTTCAACATTATATTTTATCCGCCGATAAAACTCATCGAGCGCGACGCGGGCGCAAATTCCTTATCGTTTATCGAATGCGCGGCTTCTTTTTTCAACACGACGGCGCGAATAAATTCGATTATCTCAGAGCGGCTCGCTCCGTTTCGCATCACATCGCGCAGATTATCTTCGGCGGTCGAAAACAGACAGGTGCGAAGTTGTCCGTCCGCCGTCAGACGAATTCGCGAACACGCGCCGCAGAACATTTCCGTTACCGGCGCGATAATGCCGATTTCGCCCGGCGCGCCGTCGGCAAATTCGTATTTCCAGGCTGTTTCCGCGCCGCGCGATTTTTCCTTTAACCGCAAAGGAAAAATCGCGTCAATACGCTTGAAAACCTCTTTGCCCGAAACGATTTGCTCGCGCCGCCATTCGTTTCCCGAATCGAGCGGCATAAATTCGATAAAGCGCATTTTGACGTTTTTTTCGCGGGCAAAGCGCGCAAAATCTACAAGCTCGTCGTCGTTCCAGCCGCGCACGACGACGGCATTGATTTTTACCGGCGTTAAACCGACCGACTGCGCCGCTTCGATAGATTCCAAAACATTGGCAAGCGCGTCAACGCCCGTAATTCGTTTAAAATTTTCCGGCTTTAAGCTGTCGAGCGAAATCGTTACGCGGTCTAATCCGGCGCGTTTGAGGTTTTCGGCGCGACGTGGAAAAGTATATCCGTTGGTTGTTAATGCCAAATCTCTTAATTGAGGCTTGAGGCTTGAAAGTTTTTCGACGAGCTTTTCGACATCGCGTCTTACCAGCGGCTCGCCGCCGGTCAAACGGATTTTTTCGATGCCCAAGGATACGAAAATTTCCGAAATGCGGCAGATTTCTTCAAAAGTTAAAATCGTATCCTTGCGCGCCAGCGGCGGTTCGCCGTTCGGCAGACAGTAAAAACAACGAAAACTACAGCGGTCGGTTAAAGAAACGCGCAAATCGCGGATAATTCGGTTGTGTGCGTCGCGCAGAATATTTTCCATTTATGAAAATGATACAAGTTAAAAATAGAAAATGGAAAATGGAAAACAGAAAATGGAAAATAGTTTCTTCACTCGGCAATTACGAATTAGTGTTTTCTCCATTTTCCGTTTTCCGTTGATTTACTTTTTCTTCAGCGCTGCGGCGTTGCGTTTTAAGCCGTGTATTTTTGCTCGTTTTATGGCGCTCCGGCGAAATCTTTCGGCATAGCTTTCCGGTGTAAACGCGTTAATTTTGTCAAGTTCGATGGAAGTTTCACCGGCGCGCGGCTCGAATCTCGCTTCTTCGGTCGGTTTTTCAAAACGATTCCACGGGCAAACGTCCTGGCAGATGTCGCAGCCGTAAAGCCAGCCGTTTAAGTTGTCGTTAATTTCAAAAGAAAATTCCGGGTCGCGCAATTCGATTGTAGCGTATGATAAACACCGATTTGAGTCAACTATTTTAGCCGCCACAATCGCGTCGGTCGGGCAGGCATCGAGACATTTCGTGCAGCTTCCGCAATGGTCTTCAACCATTTGCGTTTCGTATTCGAGTTCGATGTCGAGCAGAATTTCGCCGATAAAAACCCACGACCCGTATTCCTTTGTAATCAGATTCGAGTGTTTGCCAATCCAGCCGAGACCGGCGCGCGCCGCCCACGCTTTATCCATCATCGGCGCTGTATCGACACAGATTTTGCCGTCAACTTGCGCGTTTTCGCTCTTTATCCAGATTAATAATTCGCGCAGTTTTTCTTTAACGACATCGTGATAATCGTCGCCCCACGC
>JALZOE010000303.1 GCA_030857325.1 Acidobacteriota bacterium | reverse complement strand
CAAGAAACCAGCCGATTCCGCCCGTAAACGCCTGGAGTCCGGCTAAACCGTCGATGCCGTCCATAAAATTGTAAGCGTTCGTCAGCCAGACGATCCAGAAAAAAATTAAAATTGATTTTAGAATTTTTATAATTTCGGACTTGTCGGCGGAAAAATTAACGTCCGATACGAGCGCGAAAACAATCAAAAGCGCCGCCAGAGACTGCACCGACAACCGCCAGACGATTGAAACCGAATATAAATCATCGAGCCAACTGATAAAAGCGATTAAAATCGCTCCGACAAAATAATTCCAGAAAAATCCCTCGCCGGAATATAAAGCGTAAAACAAATAAAAACTCAGGCTGGTAAAAACAATCGCCAACCCGCCGCCGCGCGGAGTCGGCTGAAGATGCAGACTCCGCTCGTTCGGCAAATCAAAAATTTCGCGGCGCAGACTCCACCGGCGAAACGTCTCCACGCCCGAATAAGCGGCAGCCAAAGCTCCGGCGTATATTATAATTTCCGAAAACACGATTGTTTTTGATTTCGATTTCGACTTTTTTTCAACTCGACAATTTTACCTTTTTTATTTTTCGCCTTTATTTTTCCGCTTTTATTCGTTCGCCTTTTTGTTCGCCTTTATGTAATTTATAAAAAGCGATTTGCCTTTTTACGGCGTCAGTCGTCGAAGTCTCCGGTTTGAAATTATACGCCCGCGCGATTTTTTCCGCCGAGTAAACGTCGTCCGACAACCATTTTTCGATTATTCGAGCCAGATTTTCGATTTTTTTTATCCAGGCGATTTTTGAATTTAACTTGAAAAATCGTTCAAAAATAAAAGGCGGAATATTTATTTTCGGAATTTTCCTCTCCAGCGACTCGCCGATGCATTCGACAAATTCGCTCATCCGAATCGGTTTTCCGGCTAAATTAAAAATTTCGATTCCCGCTCTTTTTTCCTTTAAAACCTTAACGCACGCTCGCGCCGCGTCTTTTTTGTAAATCATCGATTTCAGATTTTTCCCTTTTCCTACCCAGACGAACCTTTTTTTATCGACCGTTTCAATCAGACGGGCGACGTTGCCCGCGTTTCCTTCGCCGATTACCGGAGACAGCCGCAGAATCGTCAACGAAACGTTGTTTGCGGCGCAAATGTCGAGCGCCGCTTTTTCAGCCGCCAGCTTGCTTTCGGCGTAACCGGTTTCGGGACTGCAAACTTCGTTTTCGTCAATTCCGTCGATTGAGCCGTTCGATAAATTATCATTTGCCGTCTGTTTTTTTATTCCATAGACAGCCGTCGAGCTTATCAAAATAAAATGAGCGGCGTTTAATTTAACAGCCAAATCCAAAATGTTTTTTGTTCCCAGAACATTGACTTTTTCAAATTCGCTTTCGTCGATATTCTTAAATTGATGCGCCAAACCCGCGCAGTGAATTACGGCGTCTATTTTTCCAAGTTCTTCGACCGCCTTTAAGCTGTCTTCGTCCGCAATATCCGCTTGAAAATAATTGCCCGAATCAAAAGTTCCGGTATTAACGAAATTTCGCTCTTGACGGCTGATTTGCGCCGTTTCGATTCCGTTATCAAAAAGTTCGGCAACTATTTCCCTGCCGACAAATCCGCTCGCGCCCGTTACCAATACTTTCATTATTAAAATTACGACTATTGTTCAATGTCGGATAAGTCGTTGTGTAACAATCATTTAACTTCAAATATAAAGATTCCGTCGAGTATTTGCCAATCAAAAGGAATTATGTTTCGTCAAGCAAAAATCCTAAAATTCCGAAGTGATATTTGCCAAATCGTTATCGGACGCATCGGCGAGAGATTTTTTATATTTCTCAATCGCCTTTTCGACCGAGTATTCCTCGAGTGCCGTCTGCCGCGATTTTTTTTGCATAGCGGGTATTTTCGCGCGCTCGGCGTAAATTTTGTAAATCATTTCTAAGAGTCGCTCCGGCTCGTTCGGTTCGACATACCAGCCGACATTGTGTTCTTCGAGAACGCGGGCGACTTCGGAATTTTTTTCGGTCAAAGCCAGAATCGGTTTTGCCGCCGCCATCAGATTATATGTTCTCGAAGGCATCGCCACGCCGCGCATTTTTTTAACCAGTGAAACGAATCCGACATCGCAGGCGTTCAAAAATAAATTCTGCTCCGAGCGCGGGCGCGGCGGAAGAATCGTGACGTTTTCCAGTTTTCCGGTTTCCGCTTTTTCCAGCAGCCATCTGCGCTTGACGCCGGAGCCGATAAAGAGGAAATGAAATCTTTTATCGGCTTTTAACTTTTCGGCGCACGCGACGATACTTTCAATATCCTGCGGATAACCCATATTACCGGCGTATAAAAAAACGAATTTGTCGATTAAGTTCAATTCCCGCAGCAATTTGTTCTCGCTTCTCGGCAGCGGCTTTATCTCTTCGAGCGACGCCCAGTTTTGAATTACGTCGATTGGAATTTTCTTATCGGATTTCCCGTTATTTTTTGTATTTTTTGTTTGACTTGTCTGTTCCGTTTGATTTAACTGCGCCTCGATTAGTTCGCGCATATCCCGACCGACGACGATGATTTTTTCGGCGTTGCCGTAAAGCCGTCTGTTCAGCCAATCTAAAACCTTGACGAAATTGGAATTTTCCTTGATTTTACCGACCGCCGTCAGCGTTTCCGGGTATTTGTCCTGAATAATCAACGTGTATTTCGAGCGGCGGATTAAAGCCGCGCCAGCCGTTATAAACGGAAGCGTCGGCGGCGCCGAAACGACCAGAACGGCGTCGTTTTTTTTTATTCCGGTTAAAGTTTTCAAAAAAATCGACATACCGAGCGTCGCCATATTTATTAAACGATAAAGCAAAACGTTTTTATCGAGCGTCGTCCCCCAGACGCGTCTTATTTCGACGTTTTTGTAAATTTCCTTTTTCGGCGCGAGCGTTCCGCGCGCCGCGTAATTCGGCTGCCCGCAAATAACTTTCACGTCGAAATCATCCGCCAATCCTTCGGCGATTCCCGTCATATAATACCCGGTTTGATTATTTTCCGGGTAATAAAGCTCTGTAATCACCCACAGAGTTTTTTTGTCGGGAGTCTCCGCGGTTTGATTTTTCTTTCGTTTTTTTTCTTCGCCGACTGCCATTTTCAATACGATAATCCGGTTTCGGAGCGGCATTTTTTTCGTTTAAACTACCAATCGAACTAACGATGCTTTTTCACGCTCGTATAACCTAAAACGATTCGACTAACCGTCTGCGCCACATTTTCCTTGAGATATTCCGTCGGCGCAGTCCAATCCGCCGGTTGTGAAATCGCCAGCTCGATTGACCGCAGAATGTTTTCGGTTTCCGCGCCGCTCAGAATATTACTTCCCGCTTCGATTGTCTCCGGTCGCTCCGTCACGTCCCGCAGTGTTACATTCGGAATCTTAAATATCGCGCATTCTTCCTGCACGGTTCCGCTGTCGGTCAAGACGGCGAGCGCGTTTTTTTCCAGTTTTACAAAATCGAAAAAGCCCATCGCTTCGAGCAGTTTTATCTTTTCCGTTTCCGGGTTTAGTCCGAATTGTTCGAGTTTTCCCCGGGTTCGCGGATGGACGCTGACGAGAATTTTCTTGTCGAATTTTTCTCCGATTTTCGTAAAAGCGGCAAAGATTTGTTTTAAGCGCTCGAAAACATCGACGTTTTCCGCCCGGTGGAGCGTCGCCAGAAAATACTCGAACGGCTCGACGCCGAATTTTTCCAGCGAGCCGCTTTTGTCGATTTTTTCGGAAAATATGTCGAGAACTTCCTTTATCGGGTTGCCGGTTACGAAAATTCTTTCGCGCTCGATTCCTTCTCTGACCAGATTTTCCTTGCTCCGCTCGGTATAAGGCAGCAGAATCTGGCTCGAATGGTCGATTATCCGCCGGTTGACTTCCTCCGGCACGCGATTATCGAAGCACCGGTTGCCGGCTTCCATATGGAAAACCGGTATGCCGCGCCGCGCCGCTATTATCGCCGACAGCGCGCTGTTGGTATCGCCGAGGAGCAAAACTTTTTCCGGCTTAAAACGTTCGAGAACTTCGTCCGTTTTTAAAAGAATCTGTCCCAACTGCTCGCCCAGGCTTTTTGATTTAATGCCGAAATGAACGTCCGGCGGGCGCACATCCAAATCCCTGATAAAAATATCGCTTAAACTTTCGTGGTAATTCTGCCCGGTATGAACC
>JALZOE010000302.1 GCA_030857325.1 Acidobacteriota bacterium | reverse complement strand
CCTTGCGCGGCGTTACCGGACATTGCCAGGTTTACGACGCGATGGGCATCGACCGCAGCGCGCCGGGCAACACGATGAGAACGGTCGCGTCGCATAGAAGCTCTAAAAAATCGGATACTTGGAGTAACGGTTTGCTTACAGGCAAAGTTCACGTTACTAAATCATTGACAATTAACAAATCGCCGGAAGAACTTTACAAATTCTGGCGCAATTTCGAGAATCTGCCGCAGTTTATGGAGCATCTCGAATCGGTTAAAGTTTTGGACGATAAACGCTCGCACTGGAAAGCGAAAGCGCCGCTCGGTCAATCGGTCGAATGGGACGCCGAAGTTACGAGCGACCAGGAAAACGCGCGTATCGGCTGGCGTTCTTTGGAAGGCGCGGACGTTCCGAATGCCGGAGTGGTTGAATTTCTGCCGACATCAAATCGCGGTACGGAAGTAAAAGTCGTGATGACGTATGAAGCGTTCGGCGGCGCGTTCGGCGCGATGTTCGCCAAACTTTTCGGCGAAGAGCCGAGCCAGCAGGTTTACGGCGATTTGTATCGCTTCAAGAGCTTGATGGAATCGGGCGAAGTCATCACCGTCGAAGGTCAAACTTCGGGACGCGAGCCGCAGGCGAAAACGGCTTCGGCATAAGCGAAAATTTCACTACGGAGACACAGAAGACACAGAGTTTTTTAGAACAAGTTTAACCGCGGATGAACGCAGATAAGCGCAGATGGATAAAAAGATGAAACTGGAAGAATTTCTTTTACGGATGTTTTCCATTTTTTATTTCTCTGTGTTCTCCGTGTCTCTGTGGTGAAAAAATTATAAGGGAGAACAAAGTAATGAAAGCAGTATGTTGGATGGGAAAACACACGGTCGAGGTGCTGAATGTGCCTGACCCGAAAATTTTGAATGACCGCGACGCGATTATTAAAATCACCAGAACGGCGATTTGCGGCTCGGATTTGCATCTTTATAATGGTTATATTCCGTCGATGATGCAGGGCGATATTCTCGGACACGAATTTATGGGCGAAGTCGTCGAAACCGGCAAAGCGGTTGGTAACTTGAAGAAAGGGGATAAAGTCGTTGTGCCTTTTACAATCGCCTGCGGAAATTGCTTTTTTTGCCAGCGCGATATGTTTTCGGTGTGCGACAACTCGAATCCGAAACCCGAAGGACAGGAAACGGTTTACGGTTTTGCCGGCTCGGGACTTTTCGGCTTTTCGCATTTAATGGGCGGATTTGCCGGCGGACAAGCCGAATACGCGCGCGTTCCGTTTGCCGATGTCGGACCGATAAAAGTTCCCGATTCGATTGAAGATGAAAAGGTTTTATTTCTGTCCGATATTTTTCCGACCGGATTTATGGCGGCGGACAACTGCAATATTAAGGAAGGCGACACGGTTGCTATCTGGGGCGCGGGTCCCGTCGGGCAGTTTGCGACCAAATCGGCGTTTATGCTCGGCGCGGAAAAAGTCGTCGTCATTGACCATTATCAAGACCGCCTCGATTTCGCTCAAGCCAACAACCCGAATGTCGAGACGATAAACTTCGACGACGAAGAAGTCCACGACAAATTGAAAGATATGACGGGCGGACGCGGACCCGATTCGTGTATTGATGCCGTCGGACTCGAATCGCACGGCACTTCGGTTGACGCGCTTCTCGATTACGCCAAAGCCGCCGTGTTCTTGGCAACCGACAGACCGCACGCGCTCCGGCAGGCGATTTTCTGCGTCCGCAAAGGCGGAACGGTTTCGATTCCCGGCGCATACGGCGGATTTATGGATAAATTTCCTATCGGCGCGGCTTTCAACAAAGGCTTGACCTTCAAAATGGGACAAACCCATATGCAGGCGTATATGCCGCGACTTCTTTCGGCGATTGAGGAAGGAAAAATCGACCCGTCGTTCGTCATTTCGCACCGTTTGAATTTGTCCGAAGCGCCGATGGCTTACGATAACTTCAACACCGAGAAAAACCAATGGCGCAAAGTCGTCCTAAATCCAATCGGATAGACGATTTGAACAAACAATTAAAAATCGAATCTCCAAACGAACTTTTAGAACTTGCGATTGGCTTTCAACGGTCGCAAGTTCTATTTTCGTTTGTCGAATTGGAGATTCCGAAAATTCTCCACGAAAAAAATTTAACCGCAAAAGAATTGTCTGAAAAACTTCTCATTGACCCGATTGCGATGGAAAGATTTCTAAATGCTTCGGTTATTCTCGGTCTTCTCGAAACAGACAACAAAAATTATAAAAACACCGCGCTTGCCGAATATTTTCTCGTCAAAGGAAATGAATTTTATCTCGGCGGGCAAATAAGGCGCTATCAAAATCATTCATATCCGTTGTGGATTGCTTTAACCGAAAAATTAAAATCTTGGAAACACGGCGAAAGCGAAAACGAAACGCCCGACGAAGAAGACCAGGGCGCGGATTCGATGGCGGAACAGCACAATCTCGCGCTTTTGCACGGCTACGCTCTTGCCAAAGCGTTTGATTTTTCAAATTACAAGCGCGTTTTGGATTTAGGCGGCGGCACGGGCGCGATGTCAATCGGTTTGTGCGAAACTTTTCCGAATTTGCGCGCAACTGTTTTCGATTTGCCGGAAAACGTCGAAAAAGCTGAAGAGTTTATTACCGCAAGCAATTTGAAAAATCAAATTAAAACTATCGGCGGCGATGTTACAAAAGACGAGTTGCCCGAAGATTTTGATGTCGCCTTACTCGCAAATCTCGTTTCCGTTTTCGACGCCGAAACTAACAAAAAATTGCTTGCGGACATTTATAAAAAACTGCCCGAAAACGGCGCGTGTATTATTAGCGGCTGGATTTTAGACGAAAATCGTTTAAGTCCTGAAATCTCCGTCCTTTTTTGCCTTGAAGACATTTGCTGGAAATCGCCGGATGTCGAGAAAAATTTCGGTGTTTATAAATCGTGGCTCGAAGAAGCCGGTTTTAAACGAGTCGAATACAAAACATATCTCGAACCGACGCGCTTGATTTGCGCTTACAAATAGAAGCCGTTTCAAAAATTCTTTTGCGTCCGCAAAAGTTGATTCGGAAATTTTTGAGTTAATCGGTAATAAATTTTCGTCAGGAAATAATCTCGCGGTTCTAAACTCAATTTTTATTAAAAACAAATCTCGTGATAAGATTTTTTCAGAACTATAAGGAAAACTAAAACGAGCTATAAATAAAAGTTTGCTCGAAATCGAAATGGATAAATTTTTAATTCGCGGCGGCGCGCCGCTCAACGGAAAAATCGAGATAAGCGGCGCGAAAAATTCCGCTCTGCCGTGTCTGGCGGCGACGCTTTTGAGCGCGGAAACCGTTACTTTGCATAATGTTCCGTATGTCAAAGACTTAATCACGCAACGGCGTTTATTGGAAGATTTGGGCGCGACGGTTTTAACGCCTGAACTTCGGACGCATAAAGTTACGGCAAAAAACGTCGAGATTTTTGAAGCTCCGTATGAACTCGTCAAAACAATGCGAGCCAGCGTTTTGGCTTTAGGACCATTACTGGCGCGTTTCGGGCAGGCGAAAGTTTCGCTTCCCGGCGGCTGCGCTATCGGAACTCGCCCGATTGATTTGCATCTGAAAGCGTTTGAACAACTCGGCGCGGTTGTATCGCTCGAATCCGGCGACGTTGTGGCGCGCGCGCCGAAAGGAAGACTCGTCGGAGCGAGCGTTTCGTTTGAAAAAGTTACGGTTACGGGAACGGAAAACGTGATGATGGCGGCGGCTTTGGCGAACGGCAAAACGACGATTCACAACGCTGCCTGCGAGCCGGAAATCGAAGATTTAGCAGAGCTTTTAAATAAAATGGGCGCGCGCATAAAAGGCGCTGGAACGCCGACGATAGAAATCGAAGGCGTCGAAAATCTCGGCGCGGCGGAACACACGATAATTCCCGACCGCATCGAAACCGGCACGTTTATCGTCGCGGCGGCAATAACGAACGGCGAACTCGAAATTAAAAACTGCGAGCCGAAACATCTGACGGCGGCGATCGAAAAAATGCGCGAAGCGGGCGTCGAAATCGAAGAATTAAATCCAAGCACTTTGCGCGTCCGATGCGGCGGCAAAGGTTTGCAGTCAAAAGACGTTACGACCGAACCGCATCCGAATTTTCCGACCGATATGCAAGCGCAGTATATGGCTTTAATGACGCAAGCC
>JALZOE010000301.1 GCA_030857325.1 Acidobacteriota bacterium | reverse complement strand
CAGTCCGGTGTTTACCGTCGAAATCCAATCCGCGTTTTGATTTCTTAAATGCGCCGAAGCAAAAAACAGCGAAGTGAAAACGACTGCCAGCCACGCAAGGCGCGCGCGGGCGAAAGTCTGCAAAATGTAGCCGCGAAAATACGCTTCTTCGGCAAGCGCGCCGACGACGAAAACGACGAACGACACGAATAAAGTTACAAAAATCGCCGAACTTCCCGCCGATTCGTTCCATTGCAGACGCATTCCGCCGAACAGCGCGCCGATTAAAACGGCAAAAGTTATCGAAGCCGCGCCGATAATTGAACCGAAAATCAAATCCTTAAACCAATTTTTCGTAAAC
The DNA here is from genome assembly GCA_030857325.1 of Acidobacteriota bacterium. Taxonomy (GTDB): domain Bacteria; phylum Acidobacteriota; class Blastocatellia; order Pyrinomonadales; family Pyrinomonadaceae. The sequence continues at coordinate 3,854 of JALZOE010000301.1, read as the reverse complement.
CACAGCCCAAGCGCGCGAAACGGCATGTCTTCGAGAAATTTACCGCACAGCCAGCCGCAAACGAGCGACCCGACGAGCAGAACAATATTCGGCACGACGAACGAAAGCACGCTTCTCGATTCGTAAAAGACCGACATCTTTTCGAGCGAAAACGTTATCGCCGCGCCGAAAGCCGTTCCGAAAAAGACGAACAAAAGCTGAAAAATCAAAAAACGCCAGCCGCTTCTGAGTCGTCCGTGTTCGTTAAATAAAAAGTTCAGCGAGTTTTTCGAGTTTGGCGAGTTCGGCGAGTCTGGTGAGTTTTGTGAGTTTTCGGAGTTTGGAAGATTTTCGCGGTTCATAAAGTTTATAGAGTTTATAGATTTTTTAGAGTAAAATGCAAACTCTATGAACTCTGAAAACTCGCCGAACTCGCCGAACTATAAAAAGCGCACGCCGCCGTGGTTTTTAGGCGCGTTTGTCTTCGTTCTGCTGCTGCTGCTCGTGTTGTTGCAGTCGTCGAATCTGTGGAAACAGTTAGAAGTTCAATCGGCGAGCGACACGCTGCTGCTTTACGCCCTTTCGTCGCTTAATTTTTTCGCCTTCGTCGTATTCGGATTTATTTTCGTCCGCAGTCTCGTCAAACTAAGCCGCGAACGCCGCGCCTTCCAACTCGGCTCGAAGATAAAAACCAAATTGCTGATGTATTTTTTCGCCATTTCCCTGATGCCGATTATAGCGATGGCGGTTTTTTCCTACTTGTTTATGAACCGCGCCCTGGAGCGCTGGTTTTCGCAAATTCCCGAAAACGTTGTTCGCGCACCGCTCCGCGTTCAGAATCAATCGATTGAAGAGCAGAGTTTGAAATTGCAGGAAACCGCCAATATGCTGGCGACTGCTCTGGAAAAACAAGATTATAACGAGCGGGATTTGCAGGGAATTACGCAGGCGGGAAATTTGACGCATCTAGCAATTCTCTCGAAAAGCGGTCAGATTCTGATTTCAAGCGAAAAAAATCTTGACGCGGCGCAAAAGGCGGAGCTTGATAAAACACTTACCTTCGTTCATAAAAACAGGCTGAACGAACAAATTTTAAGCGACGGGCGCGATTTCGATGTCGCGGCTGCGCCGCTTTCCGGCGGTCGAATGTTAATCGTCGTGCCGGACTTTCGCCCGGCGGAAAATGTTTCGCAAATGGTCGATAATTCTCTGGTCGAATTTGAAAAATTAAAGCAAGAACAAGTTACCGTCCGGCAAATCGGACTTCTAACGCTCGGCGTTCTGACGTTTATGCTGATTTTCGCATCGAGCTGGACGGCGTTTTACATCGCGCGCGGGCTGACCGTTCCGATAAAAGCTCTCGCCGAAGGCGCGGACGAAATCGCGCGCGGAAATCTGTCGCACCGCGTCGATGTGTTAGCCGAAGACGAACTCGCGCTGCTCGTCTCGACTTTTAACCAGATGTCGGCAAAGCTCGAAGAAAATTCCGCCGAACTGCGCGAGCGGCGCAAATATATCGAAACCGTCTTGCAGTCGCTTCCGACCGGCGTCGTCTCGTTCGACCACGAAAACCGCGTAACGACAATAAATAAAGCCGCCGTGCAAATGCTCAGATTGGAGAGCGCGGATTTTACCGGATTCGATTTAAAACAGCTTGTCAACGAAGAAAACCGCCAGATTTTAGAACGTCTGCTGGCACGCGCCCGGCGCATCGGGCAGGCGAGCGAGCAGACCGTTCTGCGTCGTGAATTTATTGACCGCAGCCACGAAATTGGAGTCGATTTGCCCGTCGCGCTGTCGGCGACGACTCTACCGAAAAAGACGAACGACCAATCGAGCGGCGCGGTTCTGGTTATTGAAGATTTGTCCGAGCTCATTACGGCGCAGCGCGCTTCGGCGTGGCAGGAAGTCGCCCGCCGAATGGCGCACGAGATAAAAAATCCGCTGACGCCGATTCAGCTTTCAGCCGAGAGAATCGCCAAGAATTTCTACCGAAATGCGTCATTCGTTCTTCGTCCTTCGCCCGCTGCGGATTCAGCCGACGGTTCAAATTCAAATGGCGAAGGACAAATGACCAATGACAAAGAACAATTAACGAAAGTTATCGACGAAAGCACGACGACGATTTTGCGCGAAGTCAATTCTCTCAAATCGATGGTCGATGAATTTTCCCGGTTTGCGCGTCTTCCGAACGCGAAACTGGAGAGCGGCGACTTAAACGAAATCGTCAATCAGGCAATCGCTCATTACGAAGACCGGTTTTCGGATGTAGAAATCGTTTTGAACTTGTCGGAAAATCTGCCCGCCGTGCTGCTCGACGCGGAACAGATGCGCGGCGTTTTCGTCAATTTAATCGAAAACTCGATTGAAGCGTTCGATAAATCGCAATCGGCAAAACAAATTTTTATAAAAACCTTTCACGACGCGGCGCGCGATTTAATCGTCGCCGAAGTTGCCGACACCGGCGGCGGCATCTCGCCCGCCGATTTTCAAAAACTTTTTCAGCCGTATTTTTCCACCAAAGGACGCGGAACGGGTTTGGGCTTGGCAATCGTCCAGCGAATCGTCGGCGAGCATCGCGGACGAATAAAAGCGGTTTTAAATAATCCGACGGGAGCAAAATTTATCATCGAGATTCCCGTCGCGCAATGAAAATACTTTAACGCCGGTAAATGAAAACTCGCCGATTATTTATTTAATTTATCCTGCGACATTCTTTGAATAATCAAATCCGCCGTCTGCGCCGCAGTTTCCCCGGCGATTTGTCTTATCAGCGTGTCTGAAAGTTTTTCGACGACTTTTGCCGCGATTGCGTCGATAAGTTCAGGCGACATATTTACCGGCTGCGAATATTCCGGTTGCGTGTTTTCCGGCTGCGAATATTCCGGCGATGCCGCCGCGCTTTCCGCTTCTCCGTTTATCTGCGCCTCGCTCGGTTGAGCGGAAATTTCCGGCTGAATTTCCCGAATCGCGTCTGAAGTTTCCAAACTCGAAGTTTCCGTATCGGAAATTTCCGTATCAATCGATTCGGTTGGCGCGTTTTCGGTATCGTCGTTCGTCAGCTTAACTTCGTCGATTGTTTCATCTTCAAAATCGTAAAATTCGTCGTCGTCCGAAAAGGGAACTTCGAGCAAATCCATTTCATCAATTTCGGCGTATGAAAACGTGCCGCGCGCCGCCGTTTTACTTTCGTCCGCCGAATCCTGCTCAAAAAATGGTTGTTCGTCAAAATTTTCCTGTTCGGTAAATGTTTGTCCGCCCGGCGTATTCTGCGCGGCGTTTTCCGAATCGTTATTTAAAGTTTCCTTTGAAGAATCGTCGTTGGCGAATTCGTAAACGTTTTCGTTAGATGATTGGGTATCGTTGTGCCGAGCGCCGTCGATTGATTGTATTTCGGCAAGTTCCGCCGTGTCTAAAGGCTGCGTTTCCGATTGGTCTTTTTGCCCGGTTTCAAAATCGTTCGTGAGCGATTGTTCAGGCATTTGGGAAAAATCTCCGACTGAAAAATCGGAAGAAAATTTCTGCGTTTCATCGACCGGCAGACTTCCGATTTGAGTGGTTTGAATCGCGTCGTCTGTTGCGCCCCAGAGCGCGGCGGCTGAATTTGAAGTTGGCTGGGAAAAAATTTCGCCTGAATTGTCGGGAATGGTTTCGGTGCTATTATTTACCGGAACGTCGGCGTCTTCGTTTGCATCTGTTTTGCCGCCTGCCGCGTCGAGCAGCGCGGTTACTTTGCCGACCAATTGGCGAATCGATTGGAAAGGTTTTGTCAGATAATCGTCGGCGCCGACGCGCCACGCTTCTTCTTCGTCGAACGGCTCGAAAGAACCGACCAGCAAAATGACGGGAATATGTTTTGTTTCGTCGTCCTGTTT
>JALZOE010000300.1 GCA_030857325.1 Acidobacteriota bacterium | reverse complement strand
TCTTCCAACCGTTCCATATTTACCAAATCGTTTTCCAAAAACAAGTTTAGCCGACTGCATTTGATTAACGATTTTGATTGTCTCGACGATGTTCATTTATAAGAATTTCAATTTTCTTTTCGCACCCAGCCTTTTTCGGTTTGTGTAAATTTCTGCATTTCCGCTAATACAAAACCCGTTTCAGCCGAAACACATTCCAATTTTTTGACAACGAGGCGCGGATATTCAAATTCGATAACGTTAAACGAATTGGCTTCGCCGCGTCCGCGTGTCGAAGTCGCCGTTCCCGCCTGGACGACGAGCGCGTTACGTCCCGCGCCGAGTTTGTAGCGCGTCGCCGTGTGTCCGATATGTGAAACGTGAATGTGTCCGGCGAGAAAAACGTCCGCGCCGCAGTCGGTAATCTCCCGAATTGCCATCTCCGCGCGCCCGACAATCTGGTCATTGTTGTAGCCTTCCGGCAAATCGAACGGGTGATGCGTAACCAAAACTTTTAAGATTTCGTTCGGCAAACCGCAAAGTTTTTCGCGGATAACGACGACTTGCCGTTCGTTGACACGCCCGTCTTTTATCGTCAAAGAACGCGCCGTGTTGACTCCCAAAACGGCGATTTCTTCGTCAACGTAAAACGGCTGCAAATCGTCTGTAATATATTTTTTGTATTTTTCGAGCGGCGTTGCGAAACGCGCGAGAACATTGTGCAGCGGAATGTCGTGATTACCCGGAACGACGATTTGCGGTTTGGGAAGTTTATCAAGAAAAGCGCGCGCTTCGATAAACTGCGCCGACCGCGCGCGCTGCGTCAAGTCGCCGGAGACAACGACTAAATCAGGCGCGATTTCGTTTATTTTAACGATTAGACTTTCGACAATCGCGTAATCGACGCGCCCGAAATGAATGTCTGAAATATGAACCAGTGTTCGCATAAATATTGAAGTTCAAGGTTCAAAGTTCAAGATTCAAAGTTAAAAACTCGAAATAACTTTGAACCTTGAACTTATTTCGGCACAAGCACGCTCAATGCTTTCGGACGAATTTTATAACAAAGCGGCGTTTGCATCTGGCTGACTTCGCCGTCATAGGCGACGAGCAGACTTTTTTTGTGCGGCGTTTCGATTTCAAAATCCGCGGCGCACACCGATTCAAAATCCTTCGCCCGCTGCATCACGCCGAAAACGGAGCGCAGCGCAAGCATAAATAAACCGGCGCGTCCGGTTCGGTGCAGCAGATAAACGCTCAATTTTCCGTCGTCCAGACATTTGCGTGTGCCGATGTTGAGAAAATCCATTTCGTATTCGTTATTTCCGACAAACAGAAACGGCGTTTTGCGCCTGACTTCCCGTTCGTCGATTATCAGTTTGATATTTAAAAACGGATAACGACGCAGAACGTTTGTCGCCGCCCAAAAAGCCGCCGTCCATTTGCCGCGCCCCAAACGCTGCTGTTTTTCGCGCCGCCGCACAATGCTCGGATACAAGCCGATGCTCGAATTATTGATAAAAATTTGCCCGTTGACTTCGCCGACATCGATTTTCTGCACGTTGCCTTCGGCAATGACGCGCGCGGCTTCGGTTAAATCCTGCGGAATTTGTAAATCTTTCGAGAAATGATTGAGAGTTCCTAAAGGCAAAATGCCGAAAATTTTATCAGTTCCGATTATTTTCGACGCCACGCCGCTGATTGTGCCGTCGCCGCCGCCCGCGACGACGATTTGCGCATCACTCCGCGCCGCTTCCCCAGCGAGTTTCATCAAATCTTCGCCGCTCGTCGCAACCGTTACATTCGCCCGCAAGTTATTAGATTGAAACGCTTCTTCGACTTTGGTTTTAATATCTTCTTCACCGTTTGCCGTGCCTGAGCCTTGATTGACGATGATTTCGATTGGTGCCGTCATATTTTGGAAATTTACCACAGATGCACAAAAAAGAGCGCGGACTTTAGTCCGCTACCGTCTTATGCGGACTAAAGTCCGCGCTCCATCGTCAAAATATTTCTTCTGCGCTGTTTGTATCGTCGCGATAAACTATTTATCTCAAATAATCTTCGAGGCGCGTCGAAGCGTCGGTTTTCTCGTCGCGGTATTTGACGATGACGGGCGCGTAAATCGACAAACCGTTTTCCTTTCCGAAACCGCTCGTAATTTGACGCGCGCCCTGCACGACGACCGCGCCCGCCGGAATTTCGAGAGATTTTTCGTCGCTCGCTTTGATAATCGTCTCGTTGACCAAATCGAAAACCGGCGTCGAGCGCGTTAGAATCACGCCCGAAGCCAAAACCGCCCGTTCCCTGACAATCGTGCCTTCGTAAACGCCCGTGTTGCCGCCGATTAAACAATCGTCTTCGACGACGACCGGATTGGCGTTCACAGGTTCAAGCACGCCGCCGATTTGCGCCGCCGCCGACAGATGAACGCGCTTGCCGATTTGCGCGCAACTTCCCACAAGCGCGTGCGAATCAATCATCGTGCCTTCGTCAACATAAGCGCCGACATTAACGTAACACGGCGGCATCAAAATGACGTTCGCGCCGACAAACGAGCCGTCCCGAATCGTCGAACCGCCGGGAACGATACGAATTTTGTCATCAAGATTCATCGGTCTGAGCGGATAAGTGCTTTTGTCGAAAAACTGAAAAGTCTCGCCGCTAAACGACATCGTAACCATTTCGCCCATCTTAAAACCGAGCAGAATTCCGCGTTTCACCCAAGCGTTCGCGTGCCAATCACCGTTTTCATCACGTTCAGCCGAACGAATCGCGCCTTCTCGCAAAGCGGTTTTAAAGTCGTCAAACGTTGCGCGGTCAGCGGCGTCAAATTCCGATTTTGTAAATAATTGTTCGATTTTCTCTTGTAAGTTCATTTCTTTTTTACTTCCTGCAAACGATTATATTTTTTTAAAACTTCACGCAATCTGTCGTGCGGCAGAGCGTAAACCGTGTTGCCGTTGTAGCCTTTCATCGTTTCCGCCGCGACCAGCGCGTTGAGAATCGCTTCTTCGGTGGCTTGCGTGGTTGCCCAAAATAACTGGTTAATTCGCTCGTTCGGCAGCATCGTCAAATTCGCCAAACCGTCGTCTTTGCTCGTTTCGGCGGCGTTGGCGGTCGAAAACGCGATAAAAATATCGCCCGACGAATTTTCGCCGCGCCCGCCGACGTTGCCGATTCCCAAAGAAACCCGTTTGACCAATCTTTTTAATTGATGCGGAAGCAGCGGCGCGTCGGTTGCCACGACGACGATAATCGAGCCTTGCCCTTCGTCGCCGGCTTTTGCGCCCGACGGCGATAAACGCGCCGTCGCCTTTCCCGCCGCCGGCAGTAAATCGGTAATTTCCCGCCCGACCGGAACGCCCGCGACCGAAAAGAATTGGCGCGTTCCGTAATTCGCCTGCACCAGAACGCCGATTGTATAGCCGCCGGATTTCGCGTCCAAAACGCGCGACGACGTTCCCGTTCCGCCTTTAAAGCGATGCGTCGTCATTCCCGTTCCGCCGCCGACGTTTCCCTCGGCGACCATGCCGGATTTCGCCGCGTCCAACGCCTGAAAGACGTGTTCTTTTTTAACGTGAAAACCGTTGATGTCATTAAGGAAACCGTCGTAAGTTTCGGAGACGACCGGCAGACTCAAATCGCCCGAATAACTGCCGCCCGAACTGCGCCTCGCGCTCCATTCGATAACGGCGTCGCGGACGACGCCGACGCTGTGCGTGTTGGTAATTAAAACCGGCGTTCCCAAACCGCCGGATTCTTCGACCCAAGCCGTGCCGGTCATCTCGCCGTTGCCGTTAAGAGCGTGCCACGCGGCGAAAACGCGCCCGCCGAACTTTTTTCCCTGCGGCAAAATCGCCGTTACGCCCGTCCGAATCGCTCGCCTTCCGTCGCCGGAAATCAAAGTCGTGTAACCGACTTCGACGCCTTTGACATCGGTAATCGCGTTAAATTGTCCGGGCGCGCCGTCAAACGGAATGCCTAAATCTCTGGCTCGCGGTTTGGTTTGGGCATTAACAGAAGCAAGCAAAAAAATAATTACCAAGTTTGCAGCAATAATTTTTTTTGACATTAGAATTCCTCAAAAGTATGTAATTTTCAAATCATTGATCATAACCACTTGTGATTAAGTCCGCTCTTTCACGCGGCAAATCAATCTCAACATAAAAATCTTCGGCAGGCATCCAATCATCTTCCCATTTGCCGCGCATCGCTTCAC
>JALZOE010000299.1 GCA_030857325.1 Acidobacteriota bacterium | reverse complement strand
GATTATTGAGCAGATGCTGCTCATTTCCGATAATGTAAGCGACCTTAATTTTTCGACCGGGCAGAAGCCGCAGGTGGAAATCAGCGGCGCGCTTTACTCGTCTTCGCCGCTCGGTTTGGGAAAGCTGCCGGGCTTTCAGACCGAGATGATGGCGATGTCTATTTTGCGCGACAACCCGGAAGCCGCCGCGCAGTTGGCTAAACAAGGCACGTCCGATTTGAGTTACAGCATACCGGGAAAATGCCGTTTCCGCGTCAATATTTTTCAGCAGCGCGGCTCGCTCTCGATTGTGATGCGCGTGATTCCCTACGGCATTCCGAGTTTCGAGGCGCTCAACGTGCCGCCGCAGCTTGCCGAAATCTGCAATCTTCGCACCGGCTTGGTTCTTGTTACGGGTCCGACAGGTTCGGGGAAAAGCTCGACGCTCGCCGCCGTTATCGACAAAATTAACGAGACGAAAAGTTTTCACATCGTAACCATCGAAGACCCGATAGAATTTCTGCACAATCACAAAAAATCGACGATAAACCAGCGCGAAGTCGGCTCGGACACGAAAAGTTTCGGTTCGGCTCTGCGCGCCGCGCTTCGGCAAGCGCCGAAAGTCATTCTGGTCGGCGAAATGCGCGATTTGGAGACGGCGGAAATCGCGCTCGAAGCGGCGGAAACCGGACATCTCGTTTTATCGACGCTGCACACCATAGACGCCGCCAAAACGGTTGACCGCATTATCGGAATGTATCCGAAAAACGAGGAAAAAATCATTCGTATGCGATTGGCGCAGACATTTCGCTACATCGTCTCGCAGCGTCTGATTCCGAAAGTTGACGGCAAAGGGCGTGTGGCGGCGGTCGAGATTCTGCGGTCGAATCAGCGAACGCGCGAATACATCGAAAAAGGCGAATCAGACGGCAAAACGCTGCTCGACGCGATGCGCGACGGCGAGCTTGACGGAATGCAGGATTTCGATTCGGTTATCTTGAGAATGATTGAAAAGAAAATTATTTCTCTCGAAGACGGGCTTTCCTTTGCAACCAATCAAAACAATCTTCTTTTGCAGCTTAACGGAATGGGCGGAAGCGAGGACTACGCCAGCGCCGCGCCGAAAGCCGCCGTCAAAACCGCGCTCCCAATCGCTCCGCCGATGGCTAAAAATCCACATTCACTTCTTGATATGATTGAATAACAGCGGTCAGCGGTCAGTTGTCAGAGAAATCTGTTATCGAATACTGACGGCTGACCGCTGACGGCTGAACACTTAAAAAAATGATAATACGTTGCGATAATTGTTCGGTTTCGCTTCAACTCGACGAAACCAAAATTCCGAAGACAAATTTCACCGTTCGCTGCCCGCGCTGTCAGAATCTGATTCGCGTCGCGCCCGGCGCGGCTTCGACCGTTCAGCAGTTAAAGGAAAATGCTCCGGCGGCGGCGGTTCAGGAAAACACACAGGAATTTGCCACTAAAGAATCCGAATTTCAGATAAACAACGCTTTGCGCTCGCTGCTTTCGGCTCTGAAAACCGATACCGGCACTCTTAAAACCGACGACGACGAAGACATAAAACCGCGCCGCGTCCTGCTCTGTCTCGGACAAACGCGCGATACGGTCGCCAAAATTCTGGTCGATGCCGGTTTCAAGGTTTATCTGGCGCAGACGCCCGCGCAGGCAAACGAGCGAATGCGCGAAGGCAAAACCGAAATCGTCATCTTCTCGCCGGATTTCGCGGCGGAATTCGGCGGCGCGGCGATGCTCCAGCAAAAAGTCAACTCGATGTATTCGGCGGAACGGCGACGCTTATTTTTCGCCTCAATCGAAGACGGCGGAACGACGATGAGCGCGCACGAAGCATTTTTGCGAAACCTCAAATTAATCGTCAACACAAACGACATCGCCCAGCTTCCGCTCGTCCTAAACCGCGCGCTCGAAGATTTTAACGAGCTTTATTTCTACTACAACAAAGCGGTCGGCGCCGAAGCCGTGTGAGTAATGGAAAATGGATAATGGATAATGGATAATGAAGAAATTGTTTTCACATTATCCATTTTCCGTTTTCCGTTTTCCATTTTCTTATGATTTCCTTGTGCAAATTTCACGGTTTCGGCAACGATTATATCGTTTTTGAAGCGAGCGAATTAAAAAACATTTCTTCAATTGGCGAGTTTTCAAAACGAGTTTGTCATCGGCACACGGGCGTCGGCGGCGACGGCATTGCGATTTTGGAGAAGCTCGACGGTCAAACGGCTGATTATTCGTGCCGTATCATCAACCCGGACGGCAGCGAAGCCGGATTTTCCGGCAACGGAACGCGCTGCGCGGTCGCTTATCTTTATTACAAAAATCTTTGGCAGGATAAATCGCTGCGACTCGAAACGAAAAGCGGCGTTAAAATTTACGAATTTCTCGAACGAGACGAACAAACATTTTTGTTTCGCGCCGAACTCGGCAAACCGAAATTCGATTTGCCTGATTCTCCATTTCTCAAAGCAATTTTAGCCGAGCTTGGTGAAGAACAAGAAATGCCTGCGTTTTCTTCGATATTACTGCCGGAAGAAAAAATGCTTGTTAATTTTTTCTTTGTTGATGTCGGAAACCCAGTAGTTTGCGTTTTTGTTGAAGATTTTAATCAAATCGAGTGGCGAAGTATCGGGCGAACAATCGAATCTAATATAGATATGTTTCCTGAAAAAACGAATGTTGTTTTTGTAAAAGTAATCGACCGCGACAATATCGAAATCCGCATCTGGGAACGCGGCGCGGGCGAAACTTCGTCGTCCGGCACTTGCTCGATTGCGGCGGCTGTCGCTTCGACTTTTACCGAAAAAACTAATCGCAAGGTTTCAGTTCACGCGATAGGCGGCACAACCGAAGCCGTATGGCGCGAAGACGGCGAAATGTTAATTACCGGACGCGCCGATTTAGCATTCTGCGGTGAGTATTTTGAAGAGTAGTTTAATTTCTACGAACGCATCGGTATATCGACTTCAAATTTGTTCCAAAAAAATTTTGACTAATCCAGCTTATCTAATAACAGTTTTTTGAGTTCGGCAACGTCGCGGCAGCGATTTATTGCTGCCGCGTCAAGCAGAGTTTCCAGCTTTTCGTTTGTCTTCTCAAATACAACCGGCAACGCCGTGTTTTCTATGCCGTAGCGCGTCTTTAGCTCGTCGGCGTGCAGAAATTCGACGGGAAGTCCGAGCGTTTCGAGAAAATGTTTCCACTCGCCGCGCATCCCGAAATTTGTGTGCGTCAGGGCGCATAAATTACACGCATAAGTCTGCGGCGAAAAGATTTTATGCGCGATGTCGCTCAAGGCATTGAACATTCCGCTGTCGGCATTATAGACAAAAACAAGGATTGTTTTCATTTTTATAAAAGTTACGCAGTTGAAACAAAAATAACTGAAAGGTGAGTGAAAAGTCAGAACGCTCGGCTATCAACTCTTCACTATCAAACAGAAAACGATTTTTAATCTGTAATCATCTTGTCCAACTGCGTAACTTCCATTTTATACAAAGCGGTTCTTCAAGTCTAAAGACAATTTCGGGATTATATTGAAAACTACAAAACGCCGCGAAAAGTTTTGCGGTGAATAGCGCACGCGCCCTGCGTTCGCAAGGCTTCAAAATGCGCTTTCGTGCCGTAGCCGACGTGTTTTGAAAAACCGTATTCGGGATAAATTTTATCGAGTCGGCGCATTAAATCGTCGCGATAGATTTTGGCGATAATCGATGCGGCGGCAATCGATGCGGAAATTGCGTCGCCGTGGATGATTGCCTTTTGCGGTAAGTTTATTTGCTTTAATTCGAGCGCGTCGATGAGCAGAAAATCAGCCGCCGGATTTAGTTTTTCGATGGCTGAAATCATCGCCTTTTTTGTCGCCTGCAGAATGTTGATTTGGTCTATCTCGTCGGCTTCGATTTGTGCAATCGCAAAACAAACGGCGTTTGCGCGGATTTCCTCGTCTAGTCGCTCGCGCGTTTTAGCCGAGATTTTTTTTGAATCATTCAAGCCTTCGGGCAGCGGTTTCGACAAATCCAGAATGCAAGCCGCCGCGACGACCGCGCCCGCCAGACAGCCGCGCCCGACTTCATCGACACCGGCGATAAATTTATAGCCGTCGGCGACTGCCTGTCTTTCAAAGTCGATTCCGATTTGCATACGTCGGGAAAATAGAACGCGGATGACGCGGGTAAAGCGGATTGGCAC
>JALZOE010000298.1 GCA_030857325.1 Acidobacteriota bacterium | reverse complement strand
ACGTAGCAGTAATCGGCTATGTCTTCGACAATATCGAGGTCGTGCGTGGCGGTAACGACTGTTTTCGCCGCGCCCGCCCAGCCGACGAGAAAATCAACCACGCGGCTCTGGCTTTTCGGGTCGAGCGCGGCGGTCGGCTCGTCCAGCAGAAGAACTTCCGGGTCGAGAATCAGCACGGACGCCAGCGCGACGCGCTTTTTTTCGCCGCCTGACAGACGATGCGGCGAGCGGTCTTTTAAGTGCGCGATTTCCATCATTTCCAATGTTTCGCCAACGCGCTTTAAGATTTCTTCTTTTGTCCAACGAAGCTGAAGCGGCGCGAAGGCGACTTCATCGAAAACCGTCGGGTTAAACAGCTGCACGTCCGGGTTTTGGAAAACGAAGGCGACGCGGCGGCGAAAGCCAAAGGCGAATGCGTCGTCCCGGAACGCTTCTTCGGTCAGGTGTTCGCCAAACGCCGTAATCGTGCCTTTATCGGGAAAATAAAGCGCGTCGAGCAGGCGTAAGAAGGTGGATTTGCCCGAACCGTTCGCGCCTAAAATGGCGATGCGTTTGTTTTGTTCGATTGAAACGGACAAATCGTCGAGCGCCGTTACATCGTTATAGCGAAAAGTTACGTTGCGCGCTTCAAAAACATTTTTCGATTCGGGATTGTTCATCTAAAAATTAAAATTGAGCAGAGATTCAAAAGAATCCTGCCGTCCTAGCCAAAAGGCAAGCGCGGCGATTGATAAAAAGAAGCCGAGCGCCAACCAATCTTTTTGCCGCATTTGAAAATCATCAAGCGTGCGAATTTCGCCGCGAAAACCGCGCGACTGCATCGCCAGATAAACTTCCGCGTTGAGATAAAAACTTTTCGTTAAAAGAACGCCGACGCTCGCGGCGGCGACCCTTCTGCTTTCCTTGCCGTCGAGCGCGCCGACCAGCCGCGATTGTCTGGCTTCAAACATATTCCGCGCCGTCTCCAGCATCACGAAAATATAGCGGTAAGTCATACCCAGAATAACGACAAAGACGACGGGAACGCGCAACACGCGCAGGGCTTTCAAAACGTGCGTCCAAAGCGTGCAGAGAACGAGCAGAAGCGAAAGCGTAACGGTCGTCTCGACCCGCAGAATTAAATAAAGCGCGCTGGTCAAACCCTGCGCCGTAACAGTCAAATTCAAAAAGGGAAGCCGCAAAAGCGCGTCGCCCGGCGTGATGAAAAGCGCCGGAAACGCAATCAACCCGGTAAAAAAAAGCGCGCTCAGCCACGCTCTCATTGCCAGAATTTTTATCGGAACGCGCGAAAATGCCGCGAGCAGAACGCCGATGACAAAAACGAACAAAATCGTGAAGAAATTTCGCGCCGTCGTCGTCGCGATAATCAGCGAGAGCAGTCCGACGATTTTCACGCGCGGGTCGAGTTTTTGCAGAAATCCGTCGGCTTGCGCGAGTTCTTCGGCGAAAAGCGCGCTCTCGGTTTTGCGAACGAGCGTTTTGAGCGTTTTTTCGACAAATCCGCCGCCGCGTTTTTTCGACGAAGCGGCGGGTTTTGATTTTCGTTCTAAAACCGGATTCACGTTTAATTGTTTCCCGTTTCGCTCGCGCTAATGGTTTCGTCTGCGCGATTACGACCGAACTTTTGCAAAATCCAGCCGACGAGAAGAAAAAAGGCGATAATCAAACCGGTGCCGAACATCGCCGACAAGACGTAGCCGAACTGCGGGCTGTTCATAAACGGCGGCGCGTAATCGGGAATCGGCGCCGTCCAAAAACTCGCCAGCTTTTCGAGTCCTTCGGGCGGTGCGCTCGGCGGCGCTTGATTGAGTGAAGCGGCGGCGATTTCTTCGCGCGCCGAAGCGTCATTGAAATCTTCGGGCGCCCATTCGCCCCAGGCGGTTCCGGCGGCAAGCAGTCCGAGCGGCGTTAAAATCATCAGCGCGGCAAGTCCAATCCACAAAGGTTTGGTCGCACGCCAGCCGGATTTTTGTCCGGTTTCAGCACCGGGCGCGTCGGGCGCGGTTAATCTCAAAAGCGACGAATCCGTTTTTTGAATATAGGCGACGACTCCGGCGGTAACAATCGCTTCGGCTAAACCGGCGACGGTTAAATGCCCAATCATCATTGCCGGAACTGCGATTGAGAGCGGATAAGGCGCGTAAAGCGGCGCGCCGCTCGCGTCCTGAAAGAGCATCGGCTGAATACCGAATTCAATAGCGGCGACAAAGGCGGCGGCATTCATTGCCGCGTAACCGGCTAAACCGGCGGCGACAACGCGGCGCGGCGAAGTTATCGGAGCGCGATTGGCGACAATCCGGTAAACGGCGGCGGCAACGAACGAACCGATAATCGCCATATTAAACGAGTTGGCGGCAAAAGCTAGAATTCCGCCATCGCCGAAAAACAGCGCTTGTATGAGAAGCGCGACCGAAATCGCCAGAATCGAACCCCACACGCCCAGAACAATCGTCGCAATCCCGATTCCGGCGGCGTGTCCGGTCGTCCCGCCCGGCAGCGGAATATTAAACATCATTATGACGAACGAAAAAGCCGCGAACACCGACAACAGCGGCACAAAGCGCGTGTTCAGCAATCGCTTGACGCGCCTGAGCGCAATCGCCCAAAACGGCGCGGACAAAGCGTAGAGCGCGGCGCACGTTACAGGACTTAAATAACCGTCTGGAATATGCATATTTGAAATATAAACCGGCTTTGTTAAATTCTAAACAAGACCGAAACTGCCGGAACGATCCGGTTTTTGATATTTATAACGCTTTCAGAATAAGAGTAGCAAAAAAAACGAATTAGTAACACCGACGTTTGCACGACCGCCAAAAAACTTTCTATTCTGCGGTCAATTAGATTTAAAGTTAGTTTTTCTTTTTCTCCGCCTCATTTTGTATTGACAGAATTTCCGCTAAAGAAGCGCGCAGCTTTTGCCCGAAAGTTTTCGGCTGAATCGCCGCATCAGTCGCGTGAATGCCGAGCAGAACGTGTATAACCTTAATGGCGCACAAAACAGCCTGGTCAACGTCCTTTGTCGAATACCACGGATTGACCGCAACGTGAACTTTTCCCGCCTCGTCGCGCCACGCTTCGACATTTTCGGCGTCGATGGCTTGTGCGATTTGTTCCGTATCGGTTTGTTCCGGCAAATCCAGAATTATCGAACAACTTCCGCCATCTAACGAAAGCGAGCTTTCCACGCCGACCGTTTCAAGCAAGCCTTCGCGCATATCTTTGGCAACCGCCGCCAAAACCTCGTTGGTGGCGGCAAACATTTTCTTCTGTTTGGCAAGCACGACTAAACCTTCGGAAGACGCCGGAGCATTTTCCGTTAAAGTTTTCCAATGCGGCGGAATCCGCCACGCTGTTAGTTTCGTCCCCCGAACCGGCGGACCGCCCGTTACGGCGAGTTCTCAGAAATTTTCCCATCGTCCGCGCCAGCGGCTCATAATTTTTACTCCTCGTTATAAAAGTCTATTTCTATTATTCGCTTCCGACGATTGTTTCGGATTCGTTTCTGAAAATAAAATAACTGCCTGCCAAAGACGCCGGAATCATTATGAAAAACTCTTTTTGTTTATCTAAAAGCCGCGTCAATCGCGGCGTCGAAAATCTCCAGCGCGACATCGACGTTTTCCTTTGTCAGAATGAGCGGCGGCGACCAGCGAATCGTCGAAACGCCGCAGCCTAAAATAATCAAGCCGCGATTGAAACATTCCATTTCGATTTTATCGCGCAGTTCGGGCGCGGCGGTCATCGTCTCCTTCGATTCGACGAATTCGACGCCGACCATTAAACCCAAACCGCGAACGTCGCCGATACAGTCATATTTGTTCATCAACTCGCGCAAACCTTGCTGCAAATATTCGCCGACGACGCGGGCGTTTTCGGTTAATCCGTTTTCCAGCAGTTCAATCGTTTTCAGAGCCGAAGCGATGCAAACCGGATTGCCGCCGAATGTCGAAGCGTGCGCTCCCTTGTGCCAGTCCATAATTGAGGCGCGAGCGACACAAACGCCAATCGGCAATCCCGAACCGATACCTTTTGCCAGACACATAATATCCGGCTCGACGCCGTAATATTCGGTCGCAAACATTTTGCCCGTGCGTCCCATTCCCGACTGCACTTCATCGACGACTAACATTATTCCGTTTTCATCACAAATACGGCGCAATTGCTTCAGGAAATTCGGTGGCGCTGGAACATAACCGCCTTCGCCCTGCACGGC
>JALZOE010000035.1 GCA_030857325.1 Acidobacteriota bacterium | reverse complement strand
CGATGTTTTCGGTCGCCGTCAGAGGTCGCGGTTTAACGCTCACTATTTTCCGTCCGAACTGGATTTGGAGTTTTCTCGCAATTGCCGTTATTTTCGGGGTCGCGCGAAATTTTCCCGTTTATCCGTTTACGCTTCTCGCACCGTAGAACAGCGGTAAACGGTAAGTGGTAAGTGAAAGAAAAAATCGTAGTTTATAGCCGGCTTCAAATTACAATCGTCAACTTATATCTGCAACTTACCATTTACCGCTTACTACTTACCGCCAGATTCGCTTACCGCTAAAACGCTGATTACCAAATTAAAATAGCCGTTTCAAACCTTCGTCCAATTCGGTTTCCGGCTGCCAGTCGAGTTCCTGTCCGACGAGTGTTAAATCCGTAACGTAGTTCATCGGAAAGGGCGCGGGCAGCGGATTTTCTTCGTCGATGACGGCTTGATAACCAGAAATTTCTTCCATTTTCGTTATCAATCCGCGCAGCGAAACAGCGTTTTTCGCGCCGCCGCCGAGGTTGTAAAGTCCGTGCCGGACAACCGAATCGATAAAAGATTCGCAGGCGCGCGCCAAATCTTCGACATACAGCAAATCTCTTTTCGGCGCGCCGTTCGCGGGCAGTCCGAGCGGTTCGCCGTTGTTAATCGCTTCGGCGTAGTGCGTAACGAAGTTCGGCGCGTTGCCGGTCGAAGCGGGCGCGTAAACGGTCGAAAGCCGGAAGATGCACGAACGAAATTTGTTTTGATGGGCGTAAAATTCGACGTATCTTTCGGCAATTAATTTCGACCATTCGAGCGCCGATTGCCCGTTGTAAATTGTCGGACAAGTTTCGGGAACTTCGCGGTAATTGGCGGCGAATCTGCCGTAAACGTCTTTTGTCGAAGCGAAAATAAAAACGGAATCTTCGCGCATCGAACGAAGCAGGTTTATTGTGCCTTCGACATTCGTAAGAAAAACTTCTTCCGCCGCGTCGGGCGATTTGTCGAGCGTCGCCGCCAGATGAATAACGGCGTCGTATTCTTCGACCGTTTGCGCGTCCTGCAAATTCAGCAAATCGAGATTCGAGCGCCGCGAAAAATCATCCGCGCCGAAATATTCGCGAATATGTGTGCCGAGAAAACCGCTGCCGCCGGTTACGAGAATGTTCATAAATTTAGTTTAGATAATACAGTTCAAAAACGGATTCGGAAAGCACCTTAAAAAAAGAGATAGACAGCAACAGCCGAAAACTTATAAAATTTCATAAGGCAACCGCCGAAAACAAAAACCTCACTAATCGTTTAGTCCAATCTAAAATGCCAAACCAAATCCAAACAGTCGAGAAAAAATCAGAACTGCCTCCGAAAAACCGGCGCCGGACCGTTCAGGTAAATGCTTTCCGGCAACCGCCGCCGTCGCTTTTCCAACGAGTTCTTCGATTCTTTTTTAATCCGGTTTCAATTTCCCTGGCGGTATTTTCAATTTTCGGCATTTTTTTAACATTCGCGTATTTTTGGTTCGAGTATTCCGATAAAGTTGATTTGCTGCTCAGAGGCGAAGTTTTCACGCGCACGGCGGGAATTTATTCGGCACCGAAAAATCTTAAGAACGATGAAAAAATATCGCCCGAAGATTTAATAGAATATTTGAAATCCGCCGGTTATATCGAAAAGAACCGGCAGGCGGACGCTTCGCGCAGCCGTTATCAAATCAAAGATAATGAAATAGAAATCGAGCCGGGCATAACGGCTGAAATTGACGATAAAAAAATTTTCGCGCCGCTTTCGGTTAAATTTAAAAAAGACAAAAAATCCGTCGCCTCGATTACCGATTTGAATAGCGTTAAGGAAATCGAAAGCGCGCAGTTAGAACCGAAAATCTTAAGTTCAATCGCGGCGGAAGGCGACGGCAGGCGGCAGGCGGTCGCTTTCGGCGATTTGCCGCCGAATCTGGTCAAAGCCATTATCGTAACCGAAGACCGGGCGTTTTTCGAGCATTACGGCGTCAATTTTCGCGGCATCGCGCGCGCCGCCTGGCGACGTTACGAAGGCGACGAAAATTCGCCGCTCGCCAATCAGGGCGGCTCGTCGATTACCCAACAGCTTGTCAAAAATCTGCTTCTTTCAAACGAGCAGACGCTCGCACGCAAAACCAAAGAAGCGTATATGTCGATAATCCTGGAGACGCGGCTGACCAAAGAGCAAATCTTTACGCTTTACGCCAACCAGATTTATCTCGGACAGCAGACGGGCGTCAGTATCTACGGCGTCGGCGAGGCGTCAAACGCCTATTTCGGCAAAGACGTTTCGGCTTTAAATTTGTCGGAAGCCGCTTTTATCGCCGGAATTATCCGCAGCCCGAATCGTTATAATCCGTATAAAAATCTTGAAAAAGTTACCGAACGGCGCAATCAGGTTCTCGATTCGATGATGGAAACCGGAGCGATTTCGCCGCGGCAAGCCGACGAAGCCGGACAAACAAAGATTGAACTGCGGCAAATTTCCGCGCAGCGCGATTTACAGGGAATGCCGTATTTTTCGCAATATGCCATCGAAGAATTACCGAAGCTGGTAAATGACCCGGAAGCGTTGCAGCATTTGCGCGTCTATACGACGATTGACCCTGATTTGCAAAAGGCGGCGTATGAAATCGTCAACAAGCGCCTTGAAAAGCTCGACAAGTATTTTCCGAAAAAGCAGAGAGGAAATCTGCAAGCCGCGCTGGTTGCGATAAAACCGAAAACCGGCGAAATCGTCGCGATGGTCGGCGGGCGAAACTTTCTCGAAAATCAATTTAACCGCGCAACGAACGCGCAACGACAGCCCGGCTCGGTCTTCAAACCGTTCGTTTACGCCGCCGCGATAAATTCCGCATACGACTCGAACTCACGCACTTACACAGCCGCTACGCTTCTCAGGGACGAGAAAAAAGTTTTCAATTTCGGCAACGACACTTATTCGCCGAACAACTACGGCGACACTTTTTCAAACAAGGAATTAACTTTGCGCGAAGCTCTCTACAAAAGCAAAAACGTCGTTACGGTCGAACTCGGAATGGAGCTGAACATCGGCAAGGTGATGAATCTGGCTAACAAAGCCGGTTTGCCGAAAGTCGAAAAAGCGTATCCGTCAATGTCTTTGGGAACTTCGGAAGTTACGCCTTTGCAGATGGCAACGGCTTACACGATGTTCGCAAATTTAGGCGATAAAGTTTCGCCGCTCGCCATCAGTCGGATTACAACCGGCGACGGCAGAACCGTCGTCGCGCCCGTCGCCGAAAAGAAAAACGTCCTTAATCCCGGCGTCGCCTACATTATGAACGATATGATGAAGGACGTTATCAACAAAGGCACGGCAGTTGACGCCAAAGCGTGGGGCTTTAAAAACGTCGCCGGAAAAAGTGGGATTGCCGGTAAAACCGGAACTTCGCGCGACGGCTGGTTTGCCGGTTTTACGCCGGATTTGGTAACGGTCGTTTACGTCGGTTTCGACGACGGCGACGATTTGGGAATGAAAGGCTCGGATTCGGCAATGCCGATTTGGGCTGACTTTATGCGCGAAGCGCTCAATCAACACCCGGAATGGAACGACGACTGGCAAATGCCCGATTCGATTCGCAAAGCCGAAATCGACACCAGAAACGGCGCGCTTATCCGTGAATTAACAAACGCCGAAGCCGATTCGGTTCAGGCGCAGCAAGCCGCTTTGAAAAACGCGGTCAATGCTAATTCGCAGGTTTTACCTGAAAACACCGCCGAACCGAACATTTATGTAACCGAAGTGCCACCGGAATTTCGCCGCGTCGAATTATTCGTCGTCGGAACGATGCCGAACAAACTTCTTTTGCCCGTGCCGGAAGAAAATTTTGATGAAAATATAGCGGGAACGGTGCAGGCGACTCCGACGGCGACGCCGTTTATGACGTGGGAAGAATCTCAGCAAAATCAAAGAAGCGGCACGCCGTATCCTGACCCGAAAACCGATTGGGAAACCGACTTTGAGCGCACTGTAACCGTAATGATTTGTCCGGTAACGGAATCGCGCGCGACATCGAATTGTCCGAGCAAACAACCGACGAGTTTCAAGGACGGCGAACAACCCGAAGATTTCTGCACCTTTCACGTTTATCCGCCGAAATAAAATCAGCGGAAATTTCTGTTTATCTGTTTAAGGTCGCTGTTTAAAGAGGCTAATTCGATTTGCTTCTTTTTGACGGCGATGTATTCGGGCGTGAATTTTTGCCGCAAATCGAATAATTCGGCTTCGGTTTGAATTTTAGCCAGAATTAAATCTCCGTAAGCCGCGCTGAATCTTGCGGCGCTGCGGGCGTTTATTCGGGAAAGTTTTTTTATTTCGCGGTTAAAAAGAGCGAGTCGAAATACGGCGGTTTTTACTCGCAGTGTTTCGGGCGTGTGTGTTTGTTCGGCTTCGTATAACTCGCCTTTCGCCTTTGCCCTTTCTTTGATTAAAACCACGTAGGCTTCAGAGACGCGCCAATTTTTTTGGTTTTTAGAATTCGTGTTTTGAGCAAGCGCGCAAGTTCCGCCGGTTAAAATTAAAACAAAAACCACATTCAAGAATTTCATACAAACTCCTTTGATTAATTACAGTAAAATTTTTGGCGTTCGACAGCAGAAACTCTAACACGGTTTATCAAACATTCAAAGATTTTTCAAAACCACAAATGAAAAATGCCTATTTAAGTTTTACCCGTCGAAATAAACGCAAAAAAGAGTGAATGTTTTTCACATTCACTCTTAAAAGTTATGACCAAAATACAAATTTAAATTCAGTAACGGTAAATCGAAGAAACCGGAACGTCGTTGGCTGAACCCCAATTTACCGAGCGAAACTGGCGGTTTGAACTTTGCAGAACATACCAGTTATTTTCGCCCGGACGAATGACGGCTAAATCGGTTCTGCCGTCGCCGTCGTAATCGCCCGGCTGCGGTTTGTCCATCGGCAAACCGAAATTGTCCACGCGGAAACTGTTGTTTGAGCTTTGCAGAATATACCAGTTGCCGCCGCGATAAACGGCTAAATCGACTTTGCCGTCGCCGTCGTAATCGCCGGGAACGGGAATGTCGCTAGCGACGCCGAACTGCGCGTATCTGACCGCGGAATTTGAACTCTGCAGAATTATCCAGTTGCCGCCGCGGTAAACGGCAATGTCGGCGCGCCCGTCGCCGTCGTAGTCAGCCCCCACCGGGCGGTCGCTGCTGACGCCGAACTGCACGGCGTAAAACTGATTCGGCGTTGAGCTGCGGATAATATACCAAACGCCGTTCGAGGGGCGATAAACGGCAATATCGGTGCGCCCGTCGCCGTCGAAATCGTTGGCGACCAGAATGTCGCCGGTCGTTCCCCATTGAACAGAATAAAAACGATTGGTCGAGCTGCGTAAGATATACCAGGTCGAATTTGAAGGACGAAACACGGCTAAATCGGTTTCGCCGTCGCCGTCGTAATCGCCGGGAACGGGAATGTCGCCGCTCAAGCCGAACTGCTGAGATTTAAAGTCGCCGCCGTTATTGTCCAAAACATACCAGGTGCCGTTCGACGGTCGGAAAACCGAAAAATCCGTTCTGCCATCGCCCGTGTAATCCGTTTTGGTTACGGCTTCCCGGCACGAATTAGTCAGAATGGAAAAATTATTCCCGCCGCGATTCGCCGTTACGACATCGCTGCGTCCATCCCCATTGAAGTCACCGAGCGCAACGCCTTCCGGCTGGATTCCGGCGGTTACGGCAGTGGCTGTGCCGAAAATTCCGTTGCCGGAATTCAGTAATACCGAGACGGAATTTGAAGAACGATTGGCGACTATCAAATCCGGTCGCGCGTCGCCGTTAAAATCGCCGCTTACTATCGACGACGGATTAGTTCCGGCGGCATAACTGTTCGTCTGACCGAAACTCCCGTCGCCGTTGCCAAAAGCTACCGTAACCGCATTTGGAGCATTAAAATTGGCTGGCGAATTGGTAACAGCCACGTCGAGCAGAGAATCACCGTTAAAATCGCCGCTCGTAATCGACGTTGGATTGGTGACGGCGACGCCGCCCGCCGCCTGCGAAAACGTTCCTCTGCCGGTGCCGAGCAGAACGAAGATGCCGCCCGAACCGGAAAATCCGGTTCCCGCAACCGCTAAATCGAGATTTCCGTCGCGATTAAAATCTCCTCCGGTTATGACCGGCGCGCTGACCGGCGAAGCGAAAGTAACCGCCGGGGCGAAAGTTCCGTTTGCCGCGCCCGCAATTAAGGCAATCGAGTTGCCGTTTAAAGAGCCGACAATTATATCCTGTCTGCCGTCGTTGTTAAAATCGCCGACCGCCAGGGCGCGGGGAACGAATCCGACATTTATATTTACAGCCGTCGATAAATTGAACGGCAAATTTGAACCCGCGTTCGGATATACAATAACGCTGTTCGCGTTGAATGCCGCCGCAATCAATTCGGGGCGCGCGTCGTTATTGAGGTCGGCGGCAATCAAATTATTAACCAAACCGCCCAAATTGAAAGTGCTGGATACGCCGCCGCGCCCGTTGCCCAAAGATACGGTTATGACGCTCTGAACATTCGATTGAGTAATCGAGCCGCCGACCGCCGTGTCCAGATTGCCGTCGCCGTTGAAATCTGCCACGGCAATCTGGCTTGCCGACGAAGTTACGGGAAAAGTATTCGGACCGTATCTGTCCGCGCCGTTATTGAGCAGAACGCTGACATCGTTTGAAGCGCTGTTGGCGGTGGCGATGTCGTCGCCCCGTCGCGGTTAAAATCGGCGGCGGCAATCGACAAAGGCGTGGCGCCGGTCGGTGCGGTTATGAGATTAGTCGTGCTGAAAGTCCCGGAACCGTTGCCCGGAACGATTACCGCTAAACTGGCGCCGTCGCTGAAGGACGGGCTGAGGACAAAAGCAAGGTCGAGATTGCCGTCTCCGACAAACTGTCCGACTGCGACCGAGCGCGGACGAGAAGCGGAAAGCGGAAAATTTACCGCGACCGGATTACCGAAACCGC
This sequence comes from Acidobacteriota bacterium, assembly GCA_030857325.1. GTDB lineage: Bacteria > Acidobacteriota > Blastocatellia > Pyrinomonadales > Pyrinomonadaceae. Next base: position 4,700 of record JALZOE010000035.1, on the reverse strand, counting down.
CCGTTCCGTTGTTGATTAAAATAATAAATTGGTTGGAATCGTTTACCGCTATCACCAAATCGGGTCTTCTGTCATTGTTAAAATCTCCGACATCGGTTCCGCTCGGAAAAATTGATGAAGAATTCGCGCTGATTGAAAAATTGGACGCCAGTTGAAAACCGCCCGCGCCGTTGCCGTAGATAATCGAGCCGGTCGAATTGTTATTTATTGTAACTACATCCAGCCTGCCGTCTCCATTAAAATCCGCAACGTTGACGGTTCGCGGCAATCCGCCGACGCTCGTGGTTCCGGCGGAAGTAAAATTTCCGAATCCCGTATTCAAAAAAAGCGCAACCGCGCCGAAATTGCCGCTTGTCGAACTCGCCGTTACAATATCGACCGCGCCGTCGCCGTTAAAATCGCCAGCGGCAAACGCCGCAATCGCGCCCGGCGCGTTAAATGTCGTCTGAGAAGTAAAATTTCCGTTACCGTTGTTGAAATAAATTACGACCTGCGACGTGCCGCCGCCGCTGTTCGAACCGGAACCGGCAACCGCTAAATCCATCGTGCCGTCCTGATTAAAATCGGCAAGCAGAATGGAGTTGACCGCAAAATTAAAGGCAAGATTGTTCGAGAGCGTGAAGACGCCGCGTCCGTCGTTAAGCAAAATATTCGCCGCGGCGTTAGAGTTATTGAAACCGCCGGTTAAAACGACCATATCCGGCGCGTTGTCGCCATTTAAATCTCCGGTTACGATTTGCCTCGGATTAACGCCGACAGGAATCAGAGCGCCCGTGTTATATGTAACCGTCGTGCAAACCCCGATTGCAAAAATCGAATTCGACACGCCGAAAAAAGCGCAGACACAAAAAATCAGTTTTAAGAATAAATTATCTTTAAAACCGCTTCGATATTTTTTTAATTTCATGAAATTATCCTCTTTGTTTTAATGAAGCTGAGTAGAATTATCAAAATTCGACCGTAAATATTTCATTAAAATAAAATATTTACAGCGCAAATTCTCGGAATAATAGCCGTTTATTTTTTAATCGTTTCGGGCTTTGCCGCCGAAGTGTGAAGAAGAAAAAGGACACACAAAGAGCGCAAAAACAATTACCGTGCGGAATAAATTAAATTGTTCATAACTTTATGGAAGTTTTGAAGTCGGTCAAATTTTACAACGAGCCTTTTTAAAAAGTCAAGATTTTTAAAGAAATTTCAGTCGTAAAGATATGAAGTCGCGGAATGGACGCTTCGAGTTACCGGCAAAAAACGATTCGACAATAAAGATTTTCCCCGCCAAATAATTAACCCTGAATAGCGTTTAATCGTAATACTCTAAGCCTAAGTGCGTGATTAAATCTTCGCCTTTAAGATGTCTTAAAGTATTTTTTAGCTTCATCAACTGGATAAAAATATCGTGTTCGGGGTAGAGTTCGGGCGCGGTCTGCGGCGCTTTGAAATAAAACGACAGCCATTCTTGAATGCCTTTCATTCCGGCGCGCTGCGCTAAATCCATAAACAACGCCAAATCCAGACAGAGCGGCGCGGCTAAAATCGAATCGCGGCAGAGAAAATCAATTTTTATCTGCATCTTGTAGCCGAGCCAGCCGAAAATGTCGATGCTGTCCCATCCTTCCTTGTTATCGCCGCGCGGCGGGTAATAGTTGATGCGGACGACGTGCGCGAAATCTTTGTAGAGTTCCGGGTAAACTTCCGGCTGTAAAATATGTTCTAAAACCGACAGTTTCGATTCTTCTTTGGTCTTGAAATTTTCCGGGTCGTCCAGAACTTCGCCGTCGCGGTTTCCTAAAATATTGGTCGAATACCAGCCTTCCAAACCTAACATTCTCGATTTCAAACCGGGCGCGATAATGGTTTTCATCAAAGTTTGTCCGGTTTTGAAATCTTTACCGCAAATCGGCACTTTGTTGTCTTCGGCAAGGCGCGTTAAAGCCGGAATATCACACGACAAATTCGGCGCGCCGTTGGCGAAAGGAACGCCGGATTTGAGCGCGGCGTAAGCGTAAATCATCGACGGCGCAATCGACGGGTCGTCGTCATAAAGACCTTTTTCAAACGCTTCCAAAGTCTGATGAACCGCCGATTGTTCGAGAAAAATTTCGGTCGAAGCCGCCCAGACGATAACCAATCTTTCACAGCCCTTTTCGGCTTTAAAGTCGGCAATGTCTTGAATTAACTGTTCGGCAAGCTCCATTTTGTTTTTGCCGGTTTTAACGTTCGTGCCGTTCAGACGCTTGACGTAATTATGCTCGAAAACGGCGGGCATCGGCAGAAGCGATGAAAGCTGCTCGCGCAAATCTTCGACCAGCGATTTTTCCAAAACTCCGCAGTGCAGCGCGGCTTCATACGCCGAATCGCTGAAAATATCCCACGCGCCGAAAACAATATCTTCCAGAGTTGCGAGCGGCACAAAATCCTTTATTTTCGGGCAATTATTATCGGTTCGTTTTCCGAGCCGAATCGTTCCCATCTGCGTGAGACTTCCAATCGGCTGCGCCGTTCCCTTGCGAATCGCTTCGACGCCCGCCACAAACGTCGTGCTGACCGCGCCCAAACCGACGAGCAGGATTCCGAGTTTGCCGCTTGCGGGCGCAATTTCCACACCTTTTTCAACCATTTAATTTGTTTATCCTTTTTCGAGAACATTTGAAACGAGAATGATAGCTTTACGAGAATGTTAAGGCAACCGATAACTACCAAATTGTTTTAATCGCAGTCAATTGAGAAATCATTCGGTCGCGCGTAACAAACGGCAAATTGAGATGTAGAGCGGTTGCGGAGATGATGCGGTCGGGCATATCGGGAACGATTGAGCGCGAAATGTTTTCGGTTTCGTCGGCAATTTCGCGGCTCAGTTCCACAAGACGAAACGCGGTCGTCCGGTCATCCAAAGCGTCGCGCAGGAGAGTTAGAATATCGAGCGGAATTTTACCTTTTTCAATGAGATAAACCAGTTCGACAATCGTGATGGACGAAACATAAATCGTGCCGCCCGCTTCGGCGCTGTCCAACCGGATTTCGGCATTTTTCGATAATGCTGCCGGATTGGAGAAATACCAAATTACAACGTGAGTATCGACGACAATATCATTCACTATTCAAAATCCTCTTTCATATAACCGCCCCACATCTCGCGGCGGGCTTCCCGTATATCTTCTTCCGTAATATGAATATTCAAATCCGCCAACGCGCCCTTTAAAGAGCGGCGCGGTTTTTTCGGCTCGTTTTTCTGAACGAGAAATTCGGCAAAATCAAGAACTTCCTGCTTTTTCTCCGCCGGTAATTTTTTTATATTTTCAAGAACCGCGTTTTCAACCGTCATTTGTTTATTCTCCTTTTATCTACATTTTAGAGTCGTTTGGTTTTACGGTCAAAAATTTTTGAGTATAGCTTTGCAAAATTGCTAAGGCTAACTGCTTGGAAAATTTTATTTATTAGAGATTGGTTCGACGGCTTTAAATTCTTTGACATCCAATTCATCTGCGACGATATTCATTATTTTAGCGACTTGGCTTGACTCCTGAATATCACTGTCAAGAACTGGTTCTGTATATGAATAAAATCTATAATTTTTACCGACTTTCGTTTCAATAATCACGCTTCCACAATCGGGACAAGGCGTTGAACCGCCGTTTTCAAATCCGCTCGGTAAAGTTAAAAGTTCTTCGCCGGTTAATTTCTTCCAGAAATTTTCCCAATCCGATTTAGGTTCGCTGATTCTTCTCTTGGAAGTTTTTTTTATTTTATCCGTTTCCTCGTCAAAAATTTGTTCCTGAAAATCAGCCGACCATTTTCCGTTTGAGCGTTTCAAAACCAAAAGCCACATTTTCCACCAACCGGAATGACGCCAAATCCGCGCTTCCAAATCATCATTGGATATTTCGGTTTTTTCTAAAATTGAAAGTTTGATGGGTTTTGCTAATTTCGCAACGATTTCCTTCAAATCCTGATTTTCTTTTTCAATCTGTTCCGGTGAAAGTTTTCTAATGTAATTTTCATCCGATTGAATTTTATTTAGATTTTTTTGTGCTAATTCAAAATCTGTCGGCATCGGGAAAGAGTTGGTGTTGGCGGTTTCAAATTGAGAACACGAAGACGTTAAGACCGCTAGAATTAGGATTATTTTGAATTTCATAAAAGATTAGACACTGATAATTTCAAAATGTTCCGGTTTTTAACTTCGGTAAATCCGATAGTCGATTTCCTGAAAAATACTGTCGCGGCTTTCGATTTCCGTTAAAAGTTCTCGGTTAAACCCATTCTTTTCAATCATTTCGGCTAAAAGACTAAACCGGTGAATGTGCGATTTGAAGCGGTGCGACGAATATTGAACGGTTGTGCCTTGGTAAATCTGAAACGCCCAATCGCTTGATTGAGCGAGTAGAAGCTCGCGGGCGAGTTGATTCAAAATGCGATTTTCGAGTTCGTTCGGATACTCAAAACGATTGGCAAGTTCGGTCATTTTGCGTTCCGCGTCGTGGCTGTAAGGATACATCCACGAATTTCCCTCGTTGAGCCAGACTTTGTAATAACCGTTTTCACCCCAACTCGATGCCGTCGGCTGTTGAATCTGAATCGGAATCTTCGCGTCGAGAAAATCGCCGGGCGTGATGGCTTCGATTTCCGTTTGGTCGTAATGCAGTTTGCGAAACAGAAAATCTAAGAATTGCGGACCTTCAAACCACCAGTGTCCGTAG
>JALZOE010000297.1 GCA_030857325.1 Acidobacteriota bacterium | reverse complement strand
TCATCGGCTATCAAGTCAAGATATTTGACCAAAGCGCGTAGAGAATTTCCGTGCGCGGCAATGATTATGCGCTTTCCGGCTTTTATTTTCGGCGCGATTTCCGTTTGAAAATACGGCACGACGCGCTCGACCGTTTGTTTTAAGGCTTCGGCTTTCGGATGTTTCGCCGCTTCGATATGGCTGTAGCGCGCGTCTCGCCCGTGCCAGCGCTCGTCGGTTTCCAGAAGTTCGGTCGGCAAAGTGTCGTAGCTTCTGCGCCAGATTAAAACCTGTTCTTCGCCGTGTTGCGCCGCCGTTTCCGCTTTGTTTAAACCCTGCAAACCACCGTAATGCCGCTCGTTCAAGAGCCACGTTTTCGTCTCCGGTATCCACATCAAATCCATTTCGTCGAGAATTATCCAGAGCGTTCGGATAGCGCGTTTCAAAACCGAAGTATATGCTTCGTCAAATGTAAAACCTTCGGCTTTGAGCAGTTTTCCCGCCGCGCGCGCTTCCTCTCTGCCCTTTTCCGATAAATCAACGTCCTTCCAGCCGGAAAAACGATTTTCCTTGTTCCACTCGCTTTCGCCGTGTCTGATTAAAACTAATTTATACATAATTTTCAGCTACCAGATTCAAGATTTCAAATTTTCAGATTTATTATTCAACAATTTCTGCGCTTCGCCAACCACATAGAGCGAGCCGGTAACGCAAATCAAATTTTTATCCGAAGAAATTTTTTCGGCGATTCTTAATGCTTCGGCAACGGTTTCGGTTTGAAAAACGTTTGCCCGGTCAAATGTTTTCGGCACAAATTTCATCAATTCCGCCGTTTCCGACGAGCGCGAACTGTCGGGTCTTGTAAAAATCAAAAATTCGGCTTTCGGGAAAAGCATTTCGGCAATTTCCGACAAATCCTTGTCGCGCATCGCGCCGAAAATCATTGTAACCGGCTGTTCGGTAAATTCGTCCAAATACTCTTTTAACGCTTTCGCACCGGCGGCGTTATGCGCTCCGTCGAAAAGAATCGAAGAACCGTCGGCATTAACCCAAAACTCTAGTCTGCCTTTATGTTCGGCAGTTTCCAAGCCGTTTTCAATACACTCTTTGGTAATTTTGAAATTAAAATCCCGCAGAATTTCGGCAGCGTTAATCGCCAAAGTCGCGTTCGTCCATTGATGCTTTCCCAGCATCCCAAAATCGACTTTGTAATTTGTTTTTTTTGTCGTAAAAGACAAATAAAGCAAACCGCCGCCCAAATCCTCTATCAGTTTCACATTCGGAATCGCCCAAACCGGTTCGACGCCGACTTCGCGGCATTTTTCGTAAATCACATTTTCGGCTTCCCGTTTCTGCGGCACGGCGATAACGCGCGTATCTTTCCGAATTATCGCCGCTTTTTCCGCCGCAATTTCCGCTAGAGTTTCGCCTAAAATATTTTGATGGTCAAAATCAATCGGCGTAATCACAACGATTTCAGCATTTGCCGCCGTTACCGCGTCAAATCTTCCGCCCAAACCGGTTTCAAGAATCGCCAGTTCGATTTTCGCTTCCGCAAAAGCGTTCAAAGCAATCGCCGTAACCTGCTCAAAAAATGTCGGAACAAATTCGAGCTGATTTTTTTTCACTAAATCTTCCGAGATTTCTCTAATTTTTGTCGCGTGGCGGGCAAAATCTTTTTCGCTTATCTCCTGCCCGTCGATTTTTATTCTTTCGGTAATTGAGATTAAATGCGGCGACGTAAAAAGTCCGGTTTTAATACCGGCGGAAACGCATATCGAATCTAAAAACACGCACGTCGAGCCTTTACCGTTCGTTCCGGCGATTTGAACTTTAAAATATTTTTTTTTGGGATTTCCGAGCGCGGCGAGAAGTTTTCCGATATTTTCAAGTCCGAGTTTCATCGCCGAAACTTCATTGCCGAGCGTTAGCAGATAAGCGAGAGATTCGTCGAAATTCATCTTTTAATTATTCGCTCGCTTCTTTCAAAGCCTGTCGTTCGATTTCAACACTCAAACGAAAATCGGTTTTTCTGATTTTAGCAAGAAAAGGCTTGACGGAGGGAATTATTCCCCGAAGTTTTGCTTTGATGATTACGCCGATTGTTCCGGTAATTTCAAGTCCGAGAGCTTCTGCGAGTTTTCGCGCTTTTTGGTCGTCGAGAATAATCGTGCAGTCGGAAATTTCGAGAGCCAAAGCAATCGCGCTGGCTTCGCCCTTGTCTATTTGGAGTTCAAAAATTCTTTGGCAATGTTTATCCGACGGCGCGTTTATTGTAATCCATTCGGGAAGCGTTTCTCCAAATTCATCGGCGACTTCAACAGTTGTTATTATTTGTCCGTAGATTTTTCGGAGTAAATCGAGTTCGCCGATGTTGGTTAAAATAATAAAACAACTTGTGCCGGAAATTATCGTCTTACGCATTTTTCACGTCTTTTGATAAATCCGAAGCCGGATAATTAAATATCGAAACGTCGTATCGTCCGAGCAGTTCGGCAAAAGTCCGTTTGGAAAGCCCGACTAGTTCGGCGGCTTGTCCTAAAGAAAGTTTTCCTCTTTCGTATAACCGCGTTGCGATGAGCAACGACGCTTCGTTGTTGTCCAAATCAAGCGTATCCGGTATATTTATTGTCAGAGTTTTCATAATTCAAAGATAATATAAAACTCTCGAAATTAAAACTTTTGTTTTTTAACCATATTAAACGAGAAAATTGCCGGTGAAAAAATGCTGAATTATTCTTCGGTCATATCATATTTTATTCCACGCGCTTTTAATTTCCGCATTCATCATAAAATTTAAAAGACGTATAATCGTCGGGCGCATCTCGCGGCGGTCGACGACCATATCGAGCATTCCGTGTTCGAGCAGAAATTCAGACCGCTGAAAGCCTTTCGGCAGTTTCTGGCGAATCGTCTGTTCGATAACGCGCGGTCCGGCGAAACCGATTAACGCTTTCGGCTCGCCGATAATTACGTCGCCGAGCATCGCAAAACTCGCCGTTACGCCGCCGGTCGTCGGGTCGGTCAGAACGGAAATGAACGGCAGACGCGCGTCGTGCAGTTGAGCCAGCGCCGAAGAAATTTTCGCCATCTGCATCAGAGATATAGTTCCTTCCTGCATTCGCGCGCCGCCGGACGCGGCGAAAATAACGACCGCGCCGCGCGTCTCAATCGCGCGTTCAATCAGGCGCGTGATTTTCTCGCCGACCGCCGAACCCATCGAACCGCCGATAAAACTCATATCCATCGCGCCGGCGTAAGCGAGATGTCCGCCGATTTTTCCCTTTCCCGACACAATCGCTTCGGGCAGACCGGACGCTTTTTTCGCCTGCTCGATTCTGTCGATATACGGTTTGGTATCGACAAATTCGAGCGGGTCGGCACTCGTTACTTCTTCGTCGAGCTTTTCGTAATCGCCCGCATCGAAAATCGAATCGAGACGGCTGCGGGCGTCGAGGCGAAAATGATAGCCGCAATGAATGCAGACCTGGAAAGATTCTTTTAACTCGCGTTTGTAGAGCGACGCTTCGCATTCGAGGCATTTGACGAAGATGCCTTCGGTTTTTACACGCTTTTCCTCGTCGTTTTGTTCTTCCAGCTTGGGCTTGTTCCGGCTAAACCAACTCATTTCGATTTTCGATTTTCGATTTTCGATTTTCGATTGAAACCCCGAATCTAAAATCTCGCATTCTGTTTATAAATTATTAAATCTTAAATTTGTCCGATTAGGTTATCACACGGCAAAGAAAAGTCTGAAACCGAAAAAAATTAACCGGCGTAATTTCATCGCAGAATATCGAGCATTTCCCGATGAATCAAACGATTGTCGGCGCAAATCGGCGCGGCGTAAATGCTGAACGGCGAATCGTCGTAATAGGAAACGCGCCCGCCCGCTTCTTCGACGAGCAGAATGCCCGCCGCCACGTCCCACGGCTGCAAGCCTTCTTCCCAAAAACCGTCGAACCGACCGCAGGCGACATACGCCATATCGATTGCCGCCGAACCGTCGCGCCTGATGCCGCGTGCTTTCTGAACGAAATCGGTAAAATGCCTCGCAAAATTCTCGCGTCCCGAAACATCGTATGGAAAACCCGTAACTAAAAGCGCGTCCCTTAAATTTTCGGTGTCGGAAACCTGAATTTTTCTGCCGTTAAGGGTTGCGCCGCCTCCTTTTTCAGCCGCGAAAAGCTCGTTTCTGGTCGGGTCGAAGGTTACGCCGAGAACGATTTCGCCGTCGTGTTCGGCGGCGATTGTAACGCACCAGCACGGATAACCGTGC
>JALZOE010000296.1 GCA_030857325.1 Acidobacteriota bacterium | reverse complement strand
GGTCAACATCGTCGAAGGCACAATCAACACGGCGATTGACACGGCTTTGATAAACGGCGGACGCAATCCGACTGCACTTTTGAACCCGAACCGCCCGCAGGTAGATTTCTCAGGCGCGAAAACCGATTACCGAAGCGAAATGATGCGCCGCGACCTCGAAGGTAAATTAGACGGCGACGGCATTAAAGCCGGACAAGCAATTGAAATGGGCGTAACGATTGCCGCGCCGCTTGTCATTGGCGGAACAGTTACGCCGAAAGCCGCGCCGCAGAGTTTGAGAAGTTTAGGAGCTTTAGAAAACACTGAGGTTTCCGCCGCCCAAATTACTTTAGAGCTAAAAGGACTTCTTAAAACAACAAAAATGTCGCAAAGTAACCGATTTCAAGAGTTTCCGAACAGCTTCCAAGAAAGATTTTCATTTACCATTTACCGCTTATTACTCTCTTCTTTTACTTTTGACGCAACTCTGCTTATACTTCACATAATAATTTTGGCAAATTCGGATTAAATAAAATGATATTTCAGAGCAGTGGAAAATTGGTTGCGTTTGTTTTTGTTGTCGTGACGGCGTTTGCGGGTTTGGCTTGTCAAAAGACGGATACTTCGGCAAATCAAGCGGTGGCTAATGCGGCGAATCGGGAAACAATTAAGGCGAGTTCGCCGACCGAAGCCTACAAAATGCTTTTTGCGGCGGTGCGGGCGAAGGATACGGATAAAATTCGGCAGATGTTGTCGAAAAATTCGATGGCGCTCGCCGGTTCGGCGGCGATGCAGTTTAATCACACGATCGAAAAACAGCTAGAAAACGGTATGCTTGAGACGACCATCACCGACACGCTGCCGGAAATGCGCGACGAGCGCGTTCGAGACAATTACGGCGCCGTCGAGGTTTATAATAAAAAGACGAATAGGTGGGACGACACGGCTTTCGTTCTCGAAGACGGCGGCTGGAAGCTGGCGGTCGGCGACCAGTTTAAGAACGATTACAAATCGCCGGGCAAGGGTCGGGCGCAGACCGAAGCCGAAGCGTCGAACTCGGCGGGCAACAATATGATTGAGATGAAGCCGAATATGAACGGAAACCCGCCCGCGAGCGGCAGCGTCAAAACGGTCGAAGTGCCAATTGAGAATCCGAACCGGAAGCCCGACAATTTAACAAAACAAAGAGAGAAGGATGATTAGCGCCGTGCAGATTCGGGAGATTGTCAGGCAATACGAAAAACACGGCTGGACTTTGCGCCGTGTTTTGCTTTCTCCGGCGACGCGCGAAAGTTTAGCCGACGCGCTCGAAACAGTTTTCGGCGAAACGCCGATTCATTCTGTCGAAATAGACGCTCTCTGGTTTTCACGTTTGTCCGCAGGCGGCGAAGCGTGGGAACTTCGCCGCCTGCGCGGTTCGCCCTTTGCACTTGTAAAAGTTTTCGACGATAAAGACGACGAAGCGGTTCGCGACCAGGCGCGCCACCAAATCGAGAAACAAATGATAAGTGCTGAACGGTAAGCGTAGGACATATTCTAAATTTATTATGTTTAATGGTCAGCGTTGCCTGTTCAGCATCTTCCTCGCTTACCACATACCGTTTAGCGCTTACCACTATTTATTTTATTTAACTTCTATTTAACCTTCCGTTCACACACAATTAAAAACTTTTCTTTATTCTGCAATCTCAATGTTACGTCGCGCTTTTATAATTCTGAGTTTTAATCTACATTTTTAGTTAATGGAGCAGAGAAAACTTTTGGAGCGCGAACTCGACATTCTGCGCGACCGGCTTTTACTGATGGGCGGCGAAGCAGAACTGGCGGTGCAGCGGGCGATGCACGCGCTCGTTCAGCGCGACAGCGAGGTTGCCGGTCAGGTTCTTGAAAACGACACGGTTATCGACCGGCTGGAACTTGAAATCGACCGCCTGAGCGTCGAAGTTATGACCTTGCGCCGACCCGTCGGGCGCGAACTGCGGCTGGTGATTTCGATTTTCAAGATTACGCCGATTATCGAACGCATCGCCGACCACGCTTCGAGCATCGCGCGCGCGGCGCTCGAATTAAATGACGAGCCGGAATTGAAAAACCACGGCGAGCTGAACCGAATGGCGGAACACGCGCTCGAAATGCTCCAGTCGGCGCTCGACGCTTTTACGACGAACGATTCGGACAGAGCGCGCGAGTTGATAAAAAAGGACGAGGAAATCGACCGCCTGTATGACAATCTGGTCAGCGGCTGGATGAAAACGATGTCCGAGGACGCCACCAAATCGAAACGGCTGGCTCGATTGCTGTTCGTCGCCAAAAACGTCGAGCGAATCGCCGATTATGTCAAAGACATCTGCGAGCTGACCGTTTATATGAAGGAAGCGGTTTTTATCAAACATAGTGAAAGCAGGGGTTAGGTAATAGGTTTTAGGTAATAGATTGCGAAATAATGCAGCTAATTACTTAACACCTGACACCTGCTACCTAACATCTAACTTATGTCCAACGAAATTTTGATTATCGAAGACGACCCGGATATTGCCGAGAGTTTGCAGTATAACTTTAAGCGAGAAGGCTTTCGCTCCACGATTGCCGAATCAGGCGAAAAAGGCTTGCGGCTGGCGCTCGACGAGAAAAATTCGCCGAGTCTTATTATTCTCGATTTGATGCTGCCGGGAATGAGCGGAATGGAGTTGTGCCGCCGTCTGCGGCGCGAACCGCAAACGGAAAAAACGCCGATTATAATGCTGACGGCGAAAGCCGCCGAGATTGACAAAATCGCCGGGTTGGAACTGGGCGCCGACGATTATATAGTCAAGCCGTTTTCGGTTAGGGAAGTGGTCGCGCGCGTTCGCGCCGTTTTGCGGCGCAGCGATAAGGAAGAAGTTGAGCGCTACGAAAGCGGAGGTTTGTCAATCGATTTTGCCGACGTGCGCGTTACCTGCGCGGGCGCGGACGTAAGATTGACGCGCAAGGAATTCGCGCTTTTAACTTACCTGATAAAAAGCGCCGGACGCGTCGCCACGCGCCAGAATCTGCTCGACAACGTTTGGGGCTACAGTTATTTCGGCGACACGCGCACCCTCGACGTTCACATCCGCCGCCTGCGGCAAAAATTGGGAGATTGCGGCGGATGCATCGAAACTGTCGTCGGCATCGGCTATCGTTTTATCGAATTGAAATGAGTTTTTTAGAAAATTGGTTCGGAAACAGAAAAGCCGATGAAAAAGTTTCGCCCGTCGTTTTAACCAAGATTTTGGACGCAATGCGCGAGGGCGTGATTATCGTCGGCGAAGACACGCGCATTTTATCTTCCAACCGGGCGGCTTACGACGCTTTCGGGCGGAGAAACGGCGCGCTCGACGGCAAGCGTCTGAGTGAAGCCGTCCGCGACCTCAATCTGCACGAAGCGTTTCGCAAAGCGCTGGCTGACAACCTATCTTCCGACATCGAGCTGGAAATTCCCGGCATCGAAAAACGCCGCTACGACGCGCACGTCGCGCCGATAGAAATTGACGAGACAAAAGGCGCCATCGGCGTTTTCTACGACATTACGCAAATTGAACACCTTGAGCGCGTTCGCCAGGAATTTCTCTCAAACATCTCGCACGAACTTCGCACACCGCTCACTTCAATTCTCGCTTTTGTCGAAACTCTGGAAGACGGAGCAATCCGTGATGAAGAAAATAATCAGCGCTTTTTGAGCGTCATTCGCAAAAATGCCCGGAGAATGCACCATTTGATTGACGATATTCTGGAGCTTTCGACCATCGAATCGGGGCGCATTACGCTCGATATAAAAAATGTAAACCTCGCCGCTTTGGTCGAAGAAGTTTTTACGAATCTTTCCGGCAAAGCCGCCGAACGTCGTATAAAACTCGTCAACGAAGTTTCAAAAGAGGCGATAGTTTCAGCCGATACGGTTCGTTTCGAGCAAATGCTGACAAACTTAATCGACAACGCCGTTAAATTCAATCGCGAAGCCGGAATGGTCAGCGTCAAACACACGCGAACCGGAAAGAAAGACGTAATTTCCGTCTCCGACACGGGCGAAGGCATTTCCGGCGAGCATCTCCAGCGCATTTTCGAGCGTTTTTACCGCACCGACCGCGCCCGCTCGCGCGAAATCGGCGGAACCGGCTTGGGTCTGGCAATCGTCAAACACCTGGCGCGCCTGCACGAAGGCGAAGTTTCCGTCGCCTCGACCGTCGGCACAGGCGCGACGTTTTCTCTCGAATTGCCCGTAAAAGCTGATTAAAAGTCGTTTCAAATTTTCTTCCGCGCCTGTTTTTC
>JALZOE010000295.1 GCA_030857325.1 Acidobacteriota bacterium | reverse complement strand
AATTTTCGTAAATAACGTCGTCGGTGGCAATCTTTCGGTGCAGAAAATCGAGACGCATATAATGCTGCTTGGCTTCATCTCTCGAAAAGACGGTAATCTTCGCCGGTTTGCCCATTTCGCCCGACAGCAGACGCCTAACCAGCGTCTGACCGAGCGAGCCGGTTCCGCCTGTAACTAATATTCTTTTTCCTGCCAGATTATTCATTACTGTAATTTTTAATAAATTTTTAATAACTCGTTTGGTCTTTCGCCATTAAATCAATCATCTCCGTCCAGCTCGCCGGTCGAAATCCGGTCGCCGCTCTGAATTTTGTCGAATCCAGGCTTCTGTCGATACAAAAATCGTCGTCCGGTTCTATCTCGACGTTCAGCTTGTAAGCGTTTTTTAATAAGTTCAGCAGTGAAAATTTGTCAATCGCCCCGCCGGACAAATGATACAAGCCTTCGAGACGTTTATGATTTTCTATCAACTCGCTTAGTATATCGGCTAAAACAATCGTAGGGAAACCGGAAAAAACGGCTTTTTTGAAACCTTTGACTTTGCCTCCGTCGCTGGCAAAAAACCATTCCGCCAGGCTGTGTTTTGTTAATAACTCCCGACCGATAATCGAAGTTCTCAGAGTCAGACAGCCTTTTCCCGTTACCTCGCCTAAATTTTTGCTTTTCCCGTATAAATCGGCGGCGTCCGGCACATCTTCTTCATTGTAATTTCCCTTACTTCCGCTGAAAACGCAGTCGGTGCTGATATTTATCAGGCGTGAATCGAACTTTTCCGCGATTTCCTTTAACAAATGCGGAAAAATCGAATTAATCTCCAGCGTATTAACTATATCTTTCGATTCGGGAAGCTGTTTTATAATTCCGACCGCGTTGACGATAACCCGCGGTTTTACTTCGCCGATAATTTCCTCGATTTGTTCGGTGTTTTTTACATTGATATTTTCGTAAGTTTTTTTCGGGTCGAATATATTAAATTTTTCATAATCGGCAATCCCGCTTCTCAAACTCGTCCAGACCTCAAACTTATCCCGCCACGACTGAACCAATTTATGACCGAGCATTCCGCCGCCGCCGATAATAAAAATTTTCATAATCTTATGTTTTTTCTCAAGCGTCGGCGCGGCGACACTTAAAAGTTTTTTTTATAACGGTTAAGTCTTTTATTTAGAAGAGTTCTGTGCTTTTGCTTGAGGTTTGTTCAAGCTGAATTCGAGGACTTCGGCATTGTCTTCGATAACTTTCGAGTCTGCCAGCCAGCGGTCGCTGAATCTTCTGGCGTTACCTGACATTTTCGCGTAGCTGAGACCGTCGAGCGCTATGCAGTAATTTATTATCTTGTTCCATTCCTCCGGTTTTTCGAGCGGCAAATCCCAGCCGATTTGTTTTTCTTCCAGATTCAGCCAGGGCGTTCTGTCGCTGATAATCAGCGGGCAGCCCGCCGCCGCCGCTTCAAGAAATACGTGTCCGAAATTTTCGCCCAGAGTCGGCAGTAAAAAGAAATGATAATTGAAAAGCGTGCTGACGACTTCTTCATTATAAACCACGCCTTTATATTCCACTTTAATATTGTCGGGGTAAGTTTTTATTATCGCCAGACTTTCTCTCCAGTAAGCTTCATCTTCGAGCGGTCCGTAAATATCGATGACCAGATTTCCACGTATTCCCGACAGATGTTCGAGCAGCCATTTGAAATTTTTCTTTTTCATATAGCGCGAAAGAAAAGCCATTTTCGCTTCACCGGGAAACTTCGCCGGTTTCTGTTCCTGTCTGTATTCCTCATAAAAATGCCGCGGCGGCATATTCGGAGCGATAAAAATTTCGCCGCCGCTTCCCTTTATTTTCTCGACTTCCCGCTTTTCCAATTCCGACGTCGTTTTCCAAATTATGTTTTTGAACAACCCGACGGTTTTTGAAAAATTGAGAAACGATTTCTTTTTTGGACTCTTTACCTGTAGAGCGCCGGGCGACAGCTCGCCTTCGGGAGCGAGAATTATATTGAAATGTGTCAGGGCTTTTAACTTGTTTAGAATAAGCACATAAATCGATAATCTTGAGAAAACGCTGTTAATGTAAATAGAGTGAGGTTTTACTTCATATATAAGCTCGCGTAACTTCGATATTTTTAAATTCTTTTGGCTTAAATAATACACTTGCGCGTTTTCCGTATTGTTCCACTCGTCGATTTTGACGGTTGTGTAAATTATTCCGTCGCCGTCGTTATCCCGCGTGATTATAAAAAAATCAAATCGGTTTTTAAGTCGTTCGACCGTATTTACAATCGTTCTTAATCCGCCGCCGCTTTGATAACCCGGAAGATAATAATCACAAATAATCAGTATTTTATTTTTTTTATCAGACATTTTTAAATTTCGCCGCACGCTTCCGTTCAAAGATTTTCGGTTTCGATTATCTCTTCGTAAAAATTCTCATACAATCCGGCAATATACCGGGAGTTAAATCTTTTTATATTAAATAATCCCTTTTTTACAAGATTATTTCTAAAATTTTCATCGCCGATAATTTTTATAATTTCCTTTCTGATACTTTCAAAATCGAACGGGTCGGCAAGAGCCGCGCCCGCGCCGGCAACCTCCTTCATCGGACTCAAATTACTGGTTACGACCGGCGTGCGCATTGCCTGCGCTTCGATAATCGGCAGTCCGAAGCCTTCAAATGTCGAACAAAAAACAAGAATATCGGCTTTTTGGTATTCATCTCTGATTTGGAGATTATCCAGATTCGATTCATTCTCGAATTTTACCTCGTTTTTTTCTAATTCCTCTTTTATTTCGTCGTCGATTACACCGATAATTTTCAGACGACATTTAACATTTTTCACCGCCCTGATTAAATTGACCACGTTTTTATTGGGTCGCGTTCCGATTTGCAGAATAATCGGACAAACGACATTAAATTTTTTTTCGCCGGATGGAACAAAATACTCCTGCACAGGATTCTCGATAACGCGGATTTTTTCATCCGCGCATTTGGTGTAAAAAATTATTTCCTGTTTAGCGGCTTCTGAAACGGCGGTTATATATTTTAATTTTCTGATGGGTAAATCAAACAATAATTTTTTCAAAACGAATCGCCGCAAACCTTTTCTTATATAAAGAATCCCAACGTCGTGGATGGTTAAAACCGTGTTTTTTCTCGGCATTATCAAAGCGATGTAATGAATATGTCCGGTGATGTGAAAAATATCGGCGGTTTTTTTCCGAAAAAGGAACAAATTCTTTAACGTGCCGAAAGCATCGTTCAGATATTCCAGCTTTTGAAACGAAGATTCAAATTTGTCCTTCGATAGATTGTCGGCGATTTGCCTGAAAACGTTTTCGATGCTCGGACCTTCATCAAATTTTCTTTCTATAAAAAGAATCTTTTTTTTCATAAACCGTTGAAGCTATTAAGACAAAAAATAATGTCGCCGTTTTAATTCAGTTTCAAATCGCTTGATAAAGCATTTTCGAGCATTTCCAAAGAAATCGCCGTCGTGCCGATTTGTTCCACTGCCAGCCCGGCGGCAATATTTGACAGCTTCGCCGCTTCTTCAAAACTCATTCCGCTGCCCAGAGCGACTGCCAGACAGGCAATCACGGTGTCGCCCGCTCCGGTAACGTCATATACTTTTCTGGCAAAAGCAGTTAAATGTATCGGGTCAAAATTGTTTTGAAACAACATCATACCCGCTTCGCCCTGCGTTATCAGTAAATTTTTTAATAAAAGCTCGGACATCAATTTATCGCCGGCTTTTTTGATAACTTCAGGACTCGTGTCTTCAAGCTGATAAACTTCCGCCGCCTCAAAACGATTGGGCGTGAGCGCGGTCGCTCCCTTATATTTTGTAAAATCCTTGCCTTTCGGGTCAATTAAAACAAATTTTCCGTTATCGTTACCATAGTTTATCAGACGCGCAAGCAAATTTTCGGTTAAAACGCCTTTGCCGTAGTCGGAAAGGACGATGATTTCCACTCGTTCGAGCAACCCTGAAATAATCCGCCAGACCTGATTTTCCTCAAAATCGTCCAACGGTATTTTTTTCTCTCGGTCGATTCGCACAATCTGCTGGCTGTGAGCGATGACGCGCGTTTTAACCGTCGTCGGACGGTTTTGCGTCTTAATTAAAAACTCCGTCGAAACATTTATTTGCGAGAGAATTTCGGGCAGGATTTCGGCTTCTTTATCGTCGCCGACGACTCCGACTAAAAAGCATTCGGCGCCGAGACCAGAAACATTGGCGGCGACGTTGGCGGCACCGCCCGGCGCGGTGCTGGTG
>JALZOE010000294.1 GCA_030857325.1 Acidobacteriota bacterium | reverse complement strand
TATCCGTATTTAAAAATCACGCCGGAAAAATTTCCGCGCCTGCTGGCGACGCGCCGAATCGAGGCGGACGAAGCCGAATATTTCGGTGCGTTTCTGCCTGCGACGAGCGTCAGATTTCTGCTCGGATTTTTAATCGACACATTTGGTTTGCGCGGCTGCAATATAGAAATCGACGGCGGTTTTCCCGTTCCCTGCCCGCAGTATTACCGAAGAAAATGCGTAGCGCCGTGCGTCAAAGATTTATGCGACCGGGAAAGTTATTTATACAATGTAAATCTCGTCAGACTGTTTTTGCAAAACAGGCGCGATGAGTTGAACGAAACACTTCTCGAAAAAATCGAAAAGATTTCAGCCGAACTCGATTTTGAAACGGCGGCAATCCGGCGGGATTTGCGGCAAAGAATAAACGACTTCTGGAATGGCGAAGAAAGAAAATTCCGGCTCGACGACGCTGTTGACACTTTTGAAATCGAACAAACGGGCGCGGATTTTTTAATTCGGCTGGTTACTT
Source organism: Acidobacteriota bacterium (assembly GCA_030857325.1). Taxonomy (GTDB): domain Bacteria; phylum Acidobacteriota; class Blastocatellia; order Pyrinomonadales; family Pyrinomonadaceae. The sequence goes on along the minus strand of JALZOE010000294.1, from coordinate 3,774 downwards.
TGCGGAAAAGAAAAACTTTAGGACGACAAACTTTTTTTTATGAAAATAAAATCGGTTTATCTTCCAAAGAAGTATTGGCGCAGGTTTTGTGGCAGTTATACCGCCTGCGCGCGCCGAGGAAAATTTTTGTTCCCGTCGATTTTACCAGCCGGAAACTGCTCGAAAAAATATTGAGCGAGCGCGACGGACGCGATGTGAAAATTAACATCTTGAAAAAGGAAAAAAACAAGATTACGACAAAAAGAGCTTTGCGGCGAACCGAATTTGAATACGAATTCGAGAATGTAAAACCGCAGACTTCGCTGAACGACATACAAAACGAATTAAAAAAAGAATTTTCTTTGCCCGTTAAGCCGCAAAGAATCGAAGCCTTCGACGTGGCGCATATTTCGGGAACGGATTTTGTCGGCGCGAAATCAGTTTGGGATTCGGGCAAATTTTTAGCCGAAGAATACGAATTTTGGTTTTCGGATGAAAAAAGCGAAATTGCCGCTTTAGCCGAAACTGTAATCAGGCGATTCGAGATAAACCGAACGCCGCCGGATTTAATTTTAATCGACGGCGGAAAATCTCAGTTGCGGGCAATCTTAAAATCAACCGGCGGATTAAACCGTCCGAAATTTTCGATAATATCAGCCGTCAAGCCGCCATTCAAACACAACGAAATATCGCATTTTTTAATTGAAAACGGCGAATCGGTCGGGTTCAAAAATAATTCCGACGCTTTTCGTCTGCTCTTAAAACTACGCGACGAAGCGCACGCTCTGGCAAATTATATTCATCGCACAAAACGTGAAACGGCGCATTTTTATGAAGTATTTGGGGTGCTTTCGTTCCTGCCGGAAAAGGAGCGATATTTGCTGGTGCGCGCGTTCAGTTCGCTGAACGCGCTGAAAAACGCTTCGGAATCCGCGTTAGTCGAGTTCGCCGGAGCGGAAAAGGGAAAATTGATTTTCGGCGAATTAAAAAAGGCGAATAAACAAAGCGAGCCTTTTATCGTTCCCGTCAGATACGACGAGCCGAACGGCGAAGCCGCCGATTTGCAGCCGCTGTATTTTCTCAATAAAAAACGCTAATAAACGCAAGGTGAAAATTCGCCGTTTTTTTATAAATTACGAACGCAAACCTACATATTTACGACATCGGAATGCGGCTTTTGATTTGCGAAAAATTAAGCGGAATTTTTGTTGGAATATTTTATCAACTCCGCGCCCGGTAAAGGCATCAAAATTGCTGTCCGTTTGAATGGTGCATCAATGATTGAAACCGGAACACTTTTACAAAATCGTTACTTAATCGAAAAACAAATCGGCGCGGGCGGAATGGGCGCGGTTTATCTGGCTGTTGACGAGCGCTTCGGAAGCCACGTCGCCATCAAGGAAACTTTTTATAAAGACGCCGATTTGCGCGACGCTTTCGAGCGCGAAGCACGGCTTCTAAATAGTCTGCATCACCCGGTTCTGCCGCACGTTTCCGATTATTTTACCGACAGCAACGGGCTTTTTCTCGTTATGGAGTTTATCGACGGCGAGGATTTGTCGGAAATTATTAAGCGACAGGGCGCGTTTGCCGTCGCCGACGTTCTGCGCTGGATGAACAGTCTGCTCGACGCGCTCGATTTCCTGCATTCGCAGGAGCCGCCGATTATTCACCGCGACATCAAACCGCACAACTTAAAAATCACCACGCGCGGCGACGTTATTCTGCTCGATTTCGGTCTGGCGAAATTAAATTCCGACGATAATTCGGGCGCGTTGAGCGTATTCGGATATTCGCGGAAATATTCGCCGCTCGAACAGATTCAAGGCACGGGAACGGACGCGCGCTCGGACATTTTCGCGCTCGGCGCGACCGCGTATCATCTTTTGACGGGAAAACCGCCAATCGACGTGCTGACGCGCGCCGCCGAAATCGTCGCCGGAAACAACGACCCGCTTCAACTGGCAAGTCAAATCAACAAGGAAGTTCCGCTCGACGTGGCGCAGGTTTTAAGTTCGGCTCTGGCGTTAAATCCGGCTCAGCGTTTCGTTTCGGCAGAAGCGGCGAGACAAGCGTTGGATTATGCCGTTAGTGTGAACTCCGGCGAATCTGTCGAAGAAGCGTCCGAACAATTTTCTACCGAAACTCAAAATGAAGTCGTCGTTTTAAGTCCGGTCGAAACCGAAGATTTTCCGGCGCTCGAATCCTTCGCCGACAACGTAAAAAGTCTATCGCAAACTGATGCGGAAAATCCGGCGGAGACAAAGCAGATTTCAACGCCGGTTGTCGAAACGCTGCCGCCCGTCGCCGAAGAAACGCCGAAAATCTCTTTCGACAAAGACGAAAATATCGATTATAAAACGCCGGTAAAGCGTTCAAGCCGTTGGCGAATCGGCGCGGCGGCTCTGACGGCGGTTTTAATCGGCGGCGGATTAGCGGCTGGCTATTTTATGAACAGCGCGGCGGCGACCGCCGATTCCAATCAAAACACGATAGTCGAGCAAACTTCGGCAAGTAATTCAAACACCGAAAGTAATTCAAATACCGAAGGTAATTCAGATACGGCGAATAATTCAAACACCGAACCGGCGGTTGTCGTAACGGCTCCGACGCCTGCGGCGGCGGTAGTTCCAAAGGCGGAAAACAAAAAAAAGCCGGAAGTTTCTCCGAGTCCGGTTGAAAAAGCGGCTGAGACGCCCAAAGTTTCTGAAGAACCGCCCGCCCGCGTCGCCGTCAGCGAAGCGCCGAAACCGACCGCGCCGAAGCCGACTGCGCCTAAAGCGCAAACTCCGCGCCCGACTAAACCGCAGCCGCAGCCGAGAGCTTCCCAATCTGCCCTACCTGCGCCCGCCCGCGGTATTGAGTCCGTTTTTACCGGGCAAACTTCCGATAACGAAGAACTGCGGCGACAGAGAGAGGAACGCAGACAACGCAGGTTTGAGCGCCGCGACCGCGAGTTATTGACCGACGACGAATTGGAAGAAACTCGCCGGATTCGCCGACAGGAGCGCCAAAGAAATCGAAACCGTCCGCCTTTTCCGCCTTTTTAGCCCTGATTCGGTTTGACGGATGAAAACTCGCCGCGCATAAAGCGAATTATTTTTCTTACTGAAAACGGCAGCTTGTTAATCAACAAGCTGCCGTTTTTGCATACCGAGATTTATAGCCTGTTCGGAAAATAATTCGGCGCGATTGAAAATTTCCAATCGTTTTTTACAGGTCAATCGATTACGCCTTCTTTTTTTAGTATTGTTTTGCCGGAGCGACAGAAACATTTGCCACTTTCTTCAAGGCTGAATGATTTGATTGCCGGACAAATATAAAGATTTTTAGGATTTATATATCAGATTTTTATAAATAAAAATGTCGTCCGATTTGCAAATCGGACGACATTGCCGAAAACATTTTTTGTTTCCACGCCGTTTTAACTTAAAACTCTTATGTCGCGCTCGCTGAAGATTTTCCAGCCGCCGTTCGTCCGCTGCCATCTCAATTCCTGAACCACTTCGCCGCGGCGGTTTCCGCGTTGGTTAGCGACCCGATATTTTTTGCGGAAACGCATTATCGCCGTGCGCCCGCCGTCTTGAAATATAATTTCGGGTTCTTCGGCGCGGATGTCGATTGATTTAGCCGAAGCGAAGCGGGTTTTTTCAAGCCGCACGGCGTTGCGGGAAGCATTGCGGGCAAGATAAAAAGCCTGTAGTTCGGGCATATAAAACGACATTTGTTTGTCGATGTCGCGCGCGTTGGTCGCGTCAATCCATCGATAGAGCGAGCTGCGGATAACACCCGCAT
>JALZOE010000293.1 GCA_030857325.1 Acidobacteriota bacterium | reverse complement strand
TTTAAATACGCGCGCGCCGTTTCGGTTTCCGCTTTCGCGCTTTCAACTTTTGCGGACACGATTTGAAAATTCGATTCCAGCTCGCGCAATTCGCGTTTAAACGCCAGAAGCGAGCTGTTTTTCTCGTTCGATTTTATTTTTCCGGCGACAAAAATTTTTCCGCCGATTATTAAATCGCCGTCAAAGGTTACAAACATTTCGCTGTCTTTTGCAACCGCATCTTCAAACTTTTCAATCGTTTGCGCGGACATTTCCCGCGGAAAAACCGTTTCGAGAAGTTCGGCAAAATCGTCCGAAACGCCGAGCATATTTCGGATTTCAGACTTTGGTTTTTTGGTTTCGGACTTTGAAATTTGAACTTTGAAATTTGAACTTTCAATTGGTAAAACCGCAATTCGTCCGGCGTTATTCGCTTTCAAAAACCCGGCGACTTTTTCGGCTTCGGCGTCGGTTTCGACCAAAACCGTTTCGAGAAAAACGCCGAAAACGCTTTCGACGGCTCGTTCCGCCCGTTCGTCAACCGTTAATTTGTCTGCCAGAGTTCCGAGAAATTTGACGCCGATTCGCTTTTCTTCCGAGAAAATCTTCTGAACGCCCGGCGCGTAAATCGCGCGTTTTTCTTCGAGTTCGCGCAGAGTTTCAAGCCGGTGTTTCGTGCGCGAAAATTTTTCGCGCAAAATATTTAACGCTTTTTCGCCTTCCTTTAAAGCAGTTCGCGCTTCGCCGGAGACGATTAAAAGTTCTTTTTTTTCGTTTTGCAGCTTCGCCGATTTTTCGCGTTCGGCGGCTAAATTTCGGGCGAGATTTTCCGCTTCGTTTCGGTGTTCGGCGAGATTTTCCGCGGCGCGTTCGCCTTCGCGCTGTAAGCCTTCGGCGCGTTCGTTTAATCTTTCAATCGTGTTTTCGAGCTGTCGCTCGATGCCCGAAAGCCGCTCGACGGCGGTCGCGTGCTGCAACGCCGCGCCGCGCTCGGTTTCGAGTTCGACTTCGATTTCGCGCAGGCGATTGGCTTCGCTTCGGTATTTATTTTCGGCTTCGCGCAAGGCAATTTCGTTTTTTTCGGCTTCGGCGCGTTCTTTTTGTTCGTCTGTTTTAAGACGTTCGATTTCCGATTTTGTAAGTTTGAGCCGCTGTTCGGTCGCTCTCGTTTCGTCGCGCAAAACAGCCGAACGCTTTTTCAAATTCTCGATTTGTTCTTTTTGATAACCGCGTTCGCGCTCGGTTCGGTCGCGCCGCAAAGCATTTTCCGAATGCCGGGCGCGCGTCTCCGATAGATTTTCTTCGGCTTGGCGCGCTTTTCCGGTTGTTTTGCGGAAAGATTCGTCTTTTGCGCCGACTCGCGCGAAAGTTTCGCGTTCGGTTTCCGTCGCTTTTTTCAGCTTTTCGTCGAGTTTGCCGACAAGCTCGGTCAAATGCTTGCCTTCGGCGGTGAATAATTGCCGGAGAAGCGCGCGAAATTCGTCGCGCATAATTTTGTAGCGGCGAGTTTTTGCCGCTTGACGACGCAGCGAGTTTGCCTGTTTGTCAATTTCCGACACGATGTCGGAAATGCGGCGTAAATTAAACTTAGCCGCGTCGAGCCGCGTTTCGGCGGCGCGCTGGCGTGTGCGGAATTTGGAAATTCCGGCGGCTTCTTCGATTAAGTTGCGGCGGTCTGCCGGTTTTGAAGATAAAATCTGACCGATTTTTCCCTGTTCGATAAGCGCGTAATGCGCGCCGCTCAAGCCCGTCCCGGCAAACAAATCCTGAATGTCGCGCAGGCGGCACGTTTTTCCGTTTAATAAGTATTCGCTTTCGCCCGACAAATACAGGCGGCGCGTAACCGAAACGGCTTTGCCGGGCGCGAAATCGAGCGCGAATGAACGCGCGCGCCAGTGTCTTTTACTTTTTTTTGTTGTAATCGTCTGTGCCGAGCCGACTTGCGCGGCTTCGACGGTTTCGATTTCTTTGGCGTGATAACCGTTTCCATTTCCGTTCGCGTCTGCCGATTGCTGATTGCCGACTGCCGATTGCCGAGCGTCGATTTCATCGAAATCGACGACGTTTTCGTCGAGTTCATTCAATGCTTCGTCAATGTCGGTAAGATTTTCTTCGCCGCCGGAAAATTCAAATTCTTCGTCGCGAATCAGGTGAAGCACGACTTCCGCCATTCCCGACGGTTTGCGTTTTCCCGTTCCCTGAAAAACAACGTCCTTCATTTCTTCGCCGCGCAGAGATTTGGCGCGCTGCTCGCCTAAAACCCAGGAAATCGCGTCGCTGAAATTTGATTTGCCGCAGCCGTTCGGTCCGACAATGGCGGTGATTCCGCTACCGGTAAAAACGATTTCGGTGTAATCGGCAAAAGACTTAAAGCCCGTAATTTCGAGACGTTGGAGTTTGAACATTTAACAGCGCTTTTGATGGAAGAGTTAAGCATTATATTTTGTTGTTTCCGCTCTATTAAGTCAAATTAACAGGCGATTTGAAAATACGGGAAATAACCGCAAAAAGGCGCGAAAGGCGCAAAAATTTTAGCCACGAACAGACAAAAAAAACACGAAAGTTTTATAAATAATTTTTCGCGTCTTTTCGTATTTGTTCGTGGCTAATTGCTTTTGGCTTTTTGCAATTATTCCGAATCAATTGCAAATTCTTCGTCGTTTAAGTCTCGCAAGCCTTGTTTTTCGGCGCGTTCGTTGTCGAGTCCGGTTAAAACGTCGAGCAGAAAATTCGTGTTGCTCAAAACGCTGATAACGACGGAAAATTCCGTTTCGGTGGTGGAAAATTCAAACGTGCCGCTGTTGATTTCGATGAGTTCGCGGAACGCCTGCGTGCCGTTGTGTCCGTGACATTCGGAATCGACGATTTTGCCCTCGTTAAACGAAACACTTCCTAAATGAGTGTCGGATTTGATGACGAGCAATCCGGTCATCCGTGAGTTTTCGATAACCTGAACGGCGTCAAAGATACTGACGAACGCCAGATTTCCGGCAAAGGTAACGTCGGTGCGAATTTGTTGCGGCGATTTGTCGCGGTTGACGGCAAAATCTGGGCGGCGCGCGCGGCGAATCGCTTCGAGTCCGGGCGCGACCGAAATGCGCGGGTCGAGCAGTTTGGCTTCCTGCAGACGGTCGTAAGCCAAATCGAATTCTTCGCGCCCGATGTAAAGCGAAACGAGCGCGAGACATTGTTTGGCGGCTTCGTCCAGATTTTTCTGCGAAATACAGATTTCGCGCATCTTCTCGCGCAGCGCAATCGAGCGCGGCGAGCGTTCCATCGAATCGCGCAGCAATTTAAACGCTTTTTCCGGCGAACGGTATTTGACGAAAAGGTCGGCGTCGAGAAGAACCGATTCGACTGAAATTTGTGTAAAGGGAATTTCCGTAATCTCTGAAACTTGGCTCATAATTTTGTGCGGAACTGAAATGTTCAACAAATATAAACTATCACACAAAACCGCGATTCGTCATTAAATTTTTTGAAAGTCAATCAAGAAAAAGAGAGATTATTTTTGTAATAAAAACAATCTCTCTTTTTCTTGATTGCAATTAGATTGATTAGAAATCCAATCGCGCGCCAACTCTGATTTCGCGCGGGCGATATGTGCGATTCGGCACGAGAAATGTAGTTCGCGGGTCGGTGCTGTTAATAAACGCCGTGCCGAAACTGAAAGCCGTGGAATTGAGAATGTTATTGAATTCGATATTCGGGCGAAATTTCACTCTTTCGTTAAACTTAAATTCGCGGCTGACGCTCATATCGAAAAGAAAAAGTCCCGGTCCTTGTCCGGCGTTGCGCGAAAGATTGCCGCCGAAAGTTCCGATTGTCGGGCGCGTCAACGCATCGAATACATCCTGCGGAAACGGGTCGCCCGAATTGCGAGAACGAATAATCGAAGTGTCGCCGCTGAAATTCGGACGGTCGTTATTTACGTCGTCCAAGTTGCGGTCAACGCCGCCGCCCGAAAGGTTGAAGGGCGCGCCGGAAGCGATTCGGACAATCGGCGAAAAGCGAAGTTTGCCGAGATATTTCGGAACTTCCATTACGCCCGAAAAGACGAATCGATGACGGCGGTCTTGCAGCGCGCGTGAAAATTCAGAAGCGAAATCGCCGGAAATCTGCGCCGAAGAAGTATTGACGATGCCGTCGTCTTTCAAACTCGAAAGTGTGTAGGCGGCGCGGAATGACCCGCTGAAGCCGTAACCCAAACGGCGAAAACGGCGGCGCATCTCCAAAATCAAGCCGTGATACTGACTATTTCCGATTGAAGCGAGCTGTTCGAGCTGTGTTCGGGTCGGGTCGGGTCGGAATTG
>JALZOE010000292.1 GCA_030857325.1 Acidobacteriota bacterium | reverse complement strand
TTTTGCCGTCTTTAAGCGAAGTCCAGAAGTTTTCGCGCCCGATACCGACGGGCGTTACGCAGCCGAAGCCGGTAATCACGACGCGGCGCGGTTTTATAAAATTATTAAACATATAAATCAAGCGATAATTTGAGCATAGCACTTTGAATCAAACTATCGCCACTGGTAAATTCGCCGCCGAAGCGAAAAAAGATTCTTTAATTTACCGATTTTTGTTTTTCATTAAATCCTGTAAAAAGAATCTTAAAAAAAGCCGTCTTTATATTGCTTTATTCGAGCGTTAGAAATTAAAGTGTTAAAAGAAAATTTTGACTGAATGCTTTAAAGCGAACTCGTGCAGAACAATTTTGACCCGACATATCTAAACACTAAATCCGCGATTGAAATCTCCGTTATTATTCCGACATTTAACGAAGAGCTTTCGATAAGAAAAACGCTCGACGCCGTTTCGCGTCTTGTCAATGTCGATGAAGTCGTCGTCGTCGATGGCGGAAGCGCGGACAAAACAATCGAAATCCTCAAAAGTTACGGCAATTTAAAGAAATTAAAAGTAATACAAATCGCCGAAGCAAATCGCGGACGGCAACTGCACGAAGGAACGAAACACGCGCGCGGCGAAGTTTTCTGGTTTCTCCACGCCGACACGCGCCCGGTGCAGGGAAGCGGCAAACAAATCAAGCAATTTATGCGCTACAAGGAAGTTATCGGCGGCAATTTCGAGATTACGTTTTCCGGCGAAAATCGCTGGGCGCGTTTTTTGACGAAACTTTATCCTTACCTGCGCTCAATCGGTTTGGTTTACGGCGATTCGGCGATTTTCGTGCGGCGCGACGTTTACGAGCGAATCGGCGGTTTTCGTTTTCTGCCGATTTTTGAAGATTTGGATTTGTATAAAAGACTGCTGAAACGCGGGCGATTTATTCATATCAATTTGCCGGTTACGACATCTTCGCGCCGCTTTGAAAATCGCTCGTTTGCTGTGACTTTCGCGCGCTGGTCGTTTTTTCAAGGTCTTTACTGGCTCGGTTTTCCGCCGCGCCTGCTGGCGAAATTTTATAAACCGATTAGAAAATAATGGAAAGTTTAACGAAAATTTTCGCGGTTGCCGCCGGCGGCGCGTCCGGCGCAGTCGTTCGGTATTTGTTGAATATTTCGCCGCTTTCCAATCTGTTTCAGTCGTTTCCTTTTCCGACGTTTTTTATCAATATTTCCGGCTCGTTTCTTACCGGCTTTTTGGTAATTCTCTTTACGGAAAAATTTGCTGTAAATGAAAATTTGAGATTGGCAATAATTGTCGGATTTCTCGGCGCTTACACGACTTTTTCGACTTTTGAATTTGAAACCTTTGCGCTTGTCCGCGATAAGCAAATCGTAACGGCGATTCTTTACGTTTCATTGAGTTTCGCGCTCGGTTTAATTGGTGTTTTAAGCGGCGTCTGGTTGGCAAAAAGATTTTAGATTAATTTTTTTAGCCACGAATAACACGAATTATTAAAAACTTCTTATTCGTGTTAATTCGTGTTATTCGTGGCTAATTCCAGTTTTAATTTTACTGCGGCGGCTCAATCGCTTTGCCGACAACGATTACGGGAAGTCCGGCTTTTTGCAGAACAACGTTTATACGCGCCGTATCGTCGCTGATAAAACGATTGATGTCGGCGATTTTCAGCGGCATTCGCGTTTGCAGCAAATTAAACTGCTCGCGCATCGCCGTCGTCGGCGCGGCGTTGCCGTTGTTGACGCTCGAATACAATCCGCCGATTTGGTCGGAGAGTTTCGACGATGCGCGGATGCCGTCTTCTTCGCCGACGACTAAATCACCGGTTATCGCGTCAATTCGTTTTTTATAATCGGCTAACGCCTTGCTTATATCAGCCGGAACTTCCGTCAGACGGTTTTTGGCAACCGCTTCGATTTGTTCGGCTTGCTGTTTGGCGCTGTCGAGCGCGCGCAAACCGTCGTTGAGCGTCGAATTCATATCGCGCAATTTTAATGACAAATCGTTTTGCGCCTGCAATTCGGCGGCTGTAACCGAAACGGTCGGGTCAACGCGAACTTCGATTTTTCTTTCCTGCTGAAGTTTATCGCCGACGAAAAGTTTGACGGTGTAAACGCCGGGAACAACCTGCGGTCCGCGCGGCGCGCCGAAAAACGCGCTCTGTTCATCTGACGGCGGACGACGCAGACGCGCGCCTTCGTAACTCAAGTTCCAGGTCGCGCGATTCAAACCTTTTTCTTTCGGCAGATTTTTCACTTCGGCGATTTTTTTGCCGCTTGCGTCGGAAATTTCCAATCGAAGCTCGATTTTCTCCTCCGCTTTGTCTTTCAGATAATAAGTAACAATCGCGCCGCGCGGCGGATTTGCACCCTGAAAAACTTTGTCGCCGATGCCGTAGCGCGTCATCATCGTCGCATATCGATACGCCGGGCGAATGTCGAACAGATGAGCGTTGCTCTGCAAAATCCGGGCGTTCATCTGCTGAACCGGCGCGGCGTCGTCGAAAACCCAGAGGCTGCGCCCGTGCGTCGCCAAAATCAAATCGTTGTCGCGCGGGTGAACGAGAACGTCGTGAACGGCGACGCGCGGCAGATTTTTCATATTCAGTTCGAGCCAGTTTCCACCGCCGTCGTAAGTGGCGTATAAGCCCAATTCCGTTCCGGCATAAAGCAGATTTGGATTGCGCGGGTCTTCGGCTAAAACGTGAACGTAGGCTTTTTCCGGCAGATTTCCGGTGATATTCGTAAAGTTTTTGCCGCCGTCGGTCGTTTTGAAAACATACGGACGATAATCGTCCATTTTGTGGCGGTCGAAGGCGACGTAAGCCGTATTTACGTTGACGCGCGACGGTTCGACGTGCGAAACCGACGAATCGGCGGGAAGTTTCGGCACGTTTTTAACGACGTTCGTCCACGATTTGCCGCCGTCGGTTGTGATTTGCAGATTGCCGTCGTCGCTGCCAGCCCAAATCAAATCTTTTTGGCGCGGCGATTCGGCAAGGCTGATAACCGTCGCGTAATGTTCGGCTGACGTGTTTTCGGTGAAAACCGGACCGCCCGCGTCTTTCAGACGTTCGCGGTTATTGACGGTCAAATCCGGGCTGATTGCCGTCCACGATTTGCCAAAATCGGTTGATTTAAAAACGGTGCTTCCAGCTAAATAAACCGTGTTTTTGTCGTGCGGCGATAAAATTAAAGGCGCGTTCCAGTTGAAACGGTATTTGTCGTTTTCCGCCGCGCCGCCGACGCCGAAATACGGCACGACGAGCTGCTGTTCGCGGTTTTTCATATCCGTTCGGACGACGTTTCCGCCCTGCGATTCGGTCAGATACAAATCGGGATTGTCCGGGTGCGCGATGGCGTAAAAACCGTCGCCGAAGCTGACCATTCGCCAGTCGTCGTTTAAAATTCCCGCCGGCTCGCGCGTTCTCGACGGTCCCGTCCACGTTCCGTTGTCCTGAAGACCGCCCGACAAATTATAGAAAGGCTCGCGGTTGTCAGCGAAAACCTGATAAAACTGTCCGAGCGGAATATTATTGACGTATTCCCACGCCTTGCCGTCGTTTGTAACCGCGATTCCGCCGTCCTGCCCCTGCCACATCCGTTTCGGATTCTGCGGGTCAATCCAGAGCGCGTGATAATCGATATGCGTATTCGGCGCGATTCTGGTGAAATTGCGCCCGCCGTCCGAGGAGACGAAAAGCGGCGAAGCGACGGCGTAAACTTTATCTTCGTTTGTCGGGTCAACTTTGACGGTCGTGTAATAAAAACCGCGTCCGACGATGTTTTGATTTTTGTAAACCTGACGGAAAGTTTCGCCCTTGTCGTCGGAGCGGTAAAGCGTTCCTTCTTTGGCTTCCAAAATCGCGTAAACGACGTTCGGATTGCTCGCCGCAACCGCTAAACCGATTCTGCCGATTAACTTCGGCAAGCCTTTTTCAATCTTGTTCCAGGTTCTGCCGCCGTCGGTCGAGCGGAAAACGCCGCCCTGTTCCGAGCCGCTCGTAAACGTCCACGGTTTACGCTCGAAACGCCACATTCCGGCATATAAAATATTCGGATTCCGCTCGTCAATCGCCAAATCGGACGCGCCGTGAAACCGGTCGATATAAAGCGTCTTTTGCCACGTTTTCCCGCCGTCAGTCGTCATAAAAACGCCGCGTTCCTCATTCGCGCCCCAGACGCGTCCGACTGCCGCGACATACGCGATGTCGGGATTTTTCGGATGAACGATGATTTTTGAAATCGTGTTCGTGTCTTTCAAACCGAGATGTTTCCAGTTTTTGCCGCCGTCG
>JALZOE010000291.1 GCA_030857325.1 Acidobacteriota bacterium | reverse complement strand
TCTCTTTGACGGCAGTTACAGGCGTATTTGCACAGGACCCGATGGTCGCCGAACGGCAGGGTCGCGCATTCATCGAGGCATTATCGACAGGCGACCGTAGCAAGATTCGCAGTTTCGTGGAGACAAAATTCGGCAGCGAAATGCTTGGTATGCCCATGCAGCAGCATCTTACCTTTGCTTCTAACCATTACGACATTTCTCGCGGCTACGAAGTCGTGGGCGTACAGGAAGCGGATCCCAATGGCACCACACTTCTGCTGAAAAACAAACTTACAGGGCTCTACGCAGCGATGTTTTTTAGCGTGGAGGACAAAGCACCCTTCAAGATCAAAGGTATAGGCGGTCGACCGCCAAAGGCACCAGCCGCTGCGAACCGAACTCTGGATAATACAGCCATAAGCGAAGAGCTAAAGGGCTTTTTGAAGCGACTTGCAGATGCCGACGTTTTCTCCGGAGCCGTGCTGCTCGCCAAAGACGGAGTTCCTGTTTACAAGGCGGTTTACGGCACTGCTAACAAGGACTACGGTGTGCCGAACAAGATCGACACGAAATTCAATCTCGGTTCGATGAACAAGATGTTCACAGCTGTGGCAGTTGCTCAGCTGGTTGAGAAAGGGAAGCTCTCGTTCGACGATCCCCTGTCCAAGTTTATTCCAGACTTGCCCGATGCTGAGTCTGCCAAAAAGATTCAAGTGAAGCACCTTCTAAGCCATACGGCAGGGCTGGGCAGCTATTTTGGCAAGCGTTACCAAGATATGTCGCGGAATAAATTGAGGACGGTAGATGACATGATGGCGCTGGCAAAACAGGACGAAAAGCTATTATTTGAGCCCGGCTCGAAATGGCAGTACAGCAATACCGGAATGCTGGTCCTAGGCAAGATTATAGAGATCGTTTCCGGACAGAACTATTACGATTACGTCCGCGAAAACATCTACAAGCCTGCGGGAATGATCAACACCGACGCTTATGAGCTCGACAAGGTGAATCCAAACCTCGCGGTCGGCTATCACAAGACGTTCACGGATGCGGGCATAGTATGGTCGAATAATGTGTTCCTGCATGTCATGCGTGGCGGGCCGATGGGCGGCGGTTACTCAACTGTGGAGGACCTGCTTCGCTTTGACCAATCCTTCCGCGGCGGAAAGCTGGTGAGTCCCGCAATGGTAAAGATACTGACCACGCCCAAACCCGAACTGCACTCGCCTAATTACGGGTATGGTTTCGCGGCGAACACAATGGACGGTACCGCAGGACACTCCGGCGGCTTTACCGGTATCCATTCGAACCTGAACATGTTTTTGAACTCTGGCTGGACCGCCATAGTCATGTCCAACTACAGTCTCGCAGGAGGACCGGTGATTGAGAAAATGGAGAGTTTGGTTAAGCAGAGTAACTCGAAGGCAGCAGTCGCAGATAAGAAGTAGCTGGAACGTAAAGCACACTGTTGCCTGACGAGCAGACGATAATGTGACGGCGGTTTCAGCACGGAAGAGCGGTGGACGCATCTGAAGTGCTATTTCCGCCGTTCGATTCGCCGCAGCAGTTAGCCAAATACGCCGGGACTTATTACAGCGATGAGCTGGACGCGGATTACAAATTAAGGCTTGAAGCCAATAATCTCATTGTTCAGATTAGCGAAGATCTCGAAGCTCCGCTCACCGCCGAATACGCCGATTTTTTACTATCGAGGCGATCAATCTTTCCTTTACTCGCGATGATAAAGGAAAAATCACGGGATTTGTTTTTAACTCAGCCGGTGAACGAGAGGTTAAAGGTATTACCTTTAAGCGACGGTAGAATTATCGGCTCACCTAAAAAGCCGGTTTGCCTTAAGTTCGTTTGTATGATTTGCGACATTCTCACGCAACTCTGCTTTTAGGGAGATGAAAACCCGAAAATAGTTGCCGAACGAACCGGACACTAAATCCGTTTTTTTTGAAACTTTTCGCCTTGATCTTACGTTCATAAAATGACCAGAATAGAAATCCGGTCAGGAGTCAGAAATGAGAAACAGCATACAAAGAGAAAGCATTCGAGACGAAATTTTGGACGCGACGGACAGATTGTTGGCTCGGTTCGGGTACAAGAAAATGACGATTGATGATCTTGCTCAGGAAGTTGGAATCGGCAAAGGCACGATTTATCTGCATTTTTCGAGCAAAGAAGAAATTGCCCTGTCGCATATTGACCGCATTATTGAGCGGATGAAAGTACGTTTGAAAGAAATTTCAAGCGCGGACGTTTCTCCGGATGAACGTTTGCGCGAAATGCTTTTGACCAGAGTTTTGTTCCGCTTTGACAGCGTCCAGCATTACACGCGAAGTCTCAATGATTTACTTGCCGACTTGCGCCCGCGCCTGCTCGCTCGTCGGAAACAATATTTTGAAGATGAGGCGCAGATTTTTGCAGAAGTTTTGCAGGAAGGCGACAAAATCAAGATTTTTTCCGTTCCTAACGCTTTAAAAACCGCCGAAACTCTGCTGCTCGCAACAAATTCGCTTTTGCCCTACAGCTTAAATACAACAGAACTCGGCGAGCGTTCGGAAATCGAAGAAAGAGTCGGGCGGCTGGCAGATATGCTGCTGACAGGTTTGCTGCGCCGCTAAAAACCAAAAAAAGAATTATTCTAAACAGACAGAAATGGAGAGAAATAAAATGAACAAAATAGTTTCGTTTATGACCGCACTGGCTTTAGCTTTTTTCATCTTTTGCTCCGAAAGCGCATCCGCTCAAACACCGAACGGCGGCGATCAGCCGGATTTGGCGATTGACGCGGCGACGAAAACACAAGTTATCAACGAGCTACTCAAACGGCTCAACGATTCTTACGTTTTTCCCGAAACGGCGAAGAAAATGGAAGCCTCAATCCGCGACCGCGTGAGCAAAAAGGAATACGACCAAATTACCGGCTCGCGCGCTTTTGCGGCGAAATTAACCGAAGATTTGCGAGCCGTCAGCCGTGACAAACATTTAATTGTGAAATTTTCGCCTGTGCCAATTCCGGTTAAGGCTGAAAAAAAAGAGCCAACCGCTGAAGAAAAAGAAAACTACAAAAAAAATGTCTCGCGCGTAAATTACGGTTTCGAGCGCGTTGAGCGGCTTCAGGGAAACATCGGCTACATTGATCTGCGCGGATTTATGAATCCGGAACTCGGCGCTGAAACGGTTTCAGCCGCGATGAATTTTATCGCCAACACCGACGCTTTGATTTTCGATCTTCGACAAAATGGCGGCGGCAGTCCGGCAATGGTTCAGCTTATCACGTCGTACCTGTTCGGCGACAAGCCGGTTCATCTCAACAGCCTTTACTCGCGCGAAACAGATAAAACCGAGGAATACTGGACGAAACCGAATTCGGTCGTCGGAAAGCGGTACGAAGGCAAAGACGTTTACGTTTTGACGAGCAACCGCACATTCTCCGCCGGTGAGGAATTTACCTACAACCTCAAGAACTTGAAACGCGCAACCATCATCGGCGAAACAACGGGCGGCGGAGCGCATCCCGGCTCGGCTGTTCGGTTAAACGACCATTTCGGCGCGTTTGTCCCAACAGGACGCGCGATTAACCCGATTTCCAAAACAAACTGGGAAGGAACGGGCGTCGAACCCGACGTTAAAGTATCCAAAGAAGAGGCTTTAAAAACCGCACATGTGATGGCTGTCAACAAAATCGCTGAAAAAACATCGGACGCGCAGCTCAAAAACGCACTGAAACAATTAACCGTCCAGCTTCAAAACAAAAATTAAATGAGGAGTTATATCAATACTTCGGACAGTTTTTGAAAAGTAATTTTTGCTAACTCGTTGAAAAATAAAGAAAGAGACTATTTAAATCAAACTTAGCTCAACACCTAAGTTTGATTTAATGTTGAAAAAAGAATTTGGTCATTTGAGAAGCCTTGATTTTATTGGGCTTCAGGCAATCAAAAAACTGTCCGAAGTATTGAATATGGATAATAAAACACTCCTTCAAACAAAATTAAAGTGGGAAAAGAATCCCAATAAACTAGGATATTTCTATGTCTTTAGTGGCGAGAATTTAATTCTATTACGGCTTAATAACTTTCCAGATGAACCAATGTTTAGTCTTATCAATGGCTTAGAAATAATGGATTTTGATGACGCTCCTGATTATTGGAAAATTCCTTATGACTAGGCGGCGATTGACGCGGCTTTGATAAACGGCGGACGCAATCCGACTGCACTTTTGAACCCGAACCGCCCGCAGGTAGATTTCTCAGGCGCGAAAACCGATTACCGAAGCGAAATGATGCGCCGCGACCTCGAAGGTAAAT
>JALZOE010000290.1 GCA_030857325.1 Acidobacteriota bacterium | reverse complement strand
TCGTTTCAGGAAAAAAACGTCGAGACAATTTCGCTCCAACTGCGCTTCGAGCGGTTCTTTGACCCAATGTTTAATACAGCCCTGTTTCGGGTCGGTTTCTTCCCAATCTTTTCTGAACGTGGCGAGCGTCGCAAACGCGCCTTCGGCGGCTAAAAATAAAGCCGCTTCGCCCGCCGAATTTCCGCCGCCGACGACGAGCGCGTGTTTTTTCACCCACGGATAAGTTTCACGAAAAAGATGATGAACCTTCGGCAAATCTTCGCCTATTACATTTAAACGCCGCAAATACTGCATCGCGCCCGTAGCGAATAAAACCTTTCTCGCTTCGCAGACGCCTTTCTCACTCGTTATTTTGAAATGATTTTCGCCGATTTTTTCGACATTTACAACCGCTTCTTCCCACTGAATATTGAGATTATTTTCCAATACAAAACGCGTGTAATAAGAAAGCAATTCCTCGCGCGTCGGTTTTTCGCCAGCCGGTTTCAAAGTGTTTTCAATCAACTCCAATTCGTTAACGGTCGAAAAAACCGTCAACCCAATCGGATATTGATAAATTGTATTGCCGATTAAATTCTTTTCTAAAACGAGATAACTCAAACCGACTTTCTGCGCTTCATACGCGGCGGAAATTCCCGCCGGTCCCGCGCCGATTATTATTAAATCAAACATTTAACTTTTACTTTCCAATTTCTGCAATTCAACGGTCAGCTTTTCAATCTGCAATTTCGTATTCTCAAGATTGCGGCGGCTTTCCATATAACTTTCCCATTGTTTGGTTTCGGTCAAAGCCTTCGTAACGTCTTCGTCAAGCGCGTGCGCCATTAAAGTGAGCAAATCGCTCAACGCTTCGTTGCTTTCGAGCAAGGAATTGATAATCGTGTAAGCGAGTTTGGCGTTTGGCAAATCGATGTCCGCTTCGCATTTGTTCGTGTTTTCTATATCCATTTTCTACCAGATTTCCGTCAAATCCAATTCAAATCCCGGCAAAACATCTTCGCCCGAAACAATTTTCGGATTAACTAAAATTTCGCTTGTCTTCCTTATTTATCCATTTCAAAGCGATAATCCTTATTTCGTTGGCAAAAATCGAAAAAAGTTTTATCGCTCATCTTCAACGGACGAAAATCCAATTCCAGCAATATCGATTTTTCCCGAACGGCTGTTGACATCTGTTTTATACCTCTCGGAAATATTTTAACCCAATTAGTTCGACAAACGGTAAATCTTTGACTTGCGCGGAAATACCATTAACTTTTAACTGTGTTCCTTCGGCTAGATAATCGTAGCGGACGTAGGCGAGGGCGATGATTTTTTCGAGCGCGGGCGAATATGCAGCCGAAGTTACGCGTCCGGCGTTTTTGCCTTCGGGCGATTTTATTTCGTCGTTCGGAGCAAACGACGCGTTTTCGTCTTCAAAAATCAAGCCGGTCAATCGTTTGGCGACGTGTCCGCGAAAATGGATGCGCGCGATGATTTCCTGACCGATGTAACAGCCTTTGCTATAATTGATAACATCGGGCAAACCGATTTCCGGCACAATCGTCGTCTCGTCCATATCGACGCCGTAAAGCCGTTTGCCGTTTTCGACGCGCAAAACTTCATATAGTTCGTCGGAAATTTCGACGGCGTTTTGTTTCTTTAAACGACTCAGGAATTCTTCCGCCGAATCGTTTCGCACAAAATAATCCGCGCCCGAATCGCTTTGAAAAATAATCGAATTTTCAATTTTCAATTGTTCGTCTTCAACCTTGAACTTTGACGCCTGAACTTCAAAATACCTGTAATCGTCCGATAAATCCGCGACGAAAAAATCGCCCGCGTATGTAAAGCGAAAAAGGTTTTGAAAGACTTTTTCACGCGTCGCATCTTCGGTCTCGAACAAAAATTTATCGCCGCGCCGCAATACGCGGACGAGCGCCAGAAGTCTGCCCTGCGCGTTCGGAAAAGCCGCCGTCATCTGCGCGCCGTCGGCGAGTTTGGCGGCGTCGCTGGTAATCAGTCCGTTTAGAAATTGAACGGCTTCTCTGCCGGAAACTTCAATCAGCCCGCCACGCAATTCTTTAAAGCCGTATTCACGAAATTTTTTGTATTCGCCCTGATTTACTTTAATCATATAAAAAACTCTCAAATGTTTTTTCAAAAAAACCGGCGACGGCTTTATCGCCCGCGACCAGAATCGGACGCTTTAAAAACGTGTATTCGCCTTCCATCAAATCGAGCATTTCTTCGGCGGAAAGCTCGCGTTCACCGAGTTTCATCTCACGATATTTGACCGCCCGCCGCGAGAAAAGATTTTCCGCGCCGCCGAGCATTTCGGCGAGTTTTTCGACTTCCCGCCTCGACAAAGGTTCTTCTTTTATGTCTCGAAACCGCGTAATCTCGACTCCGTGTCTGTCGAGAAACCTTTGCGCCTTTTGACAAGTGCCGCAATCGGGCGACCAATAGAAAGTTATATTCTTCATAGTATTTGTCTTATCGGTTATTTTATCAGAAACAACCGTCGAGCGCGTCTTCGGCTGAAATTTCGCTCATCTTTCGTGTATATATTCGATACTAACGACCAATAAAACGTATTTGAACAACACAGCATCACGAATGAATCCAAATACGGCATTTATTTTTTAATCCAAAAAAGATAAGGCTCAACGCGCATTTCAGACGGAAAATTTATTTTCTAAACAAATTTAGGAACGTTAGTTGCTTTTATTAAGCACAAAATCGAAAATGTTCTGAAAATGAGCGATGACAAAAACGTTACGCGTTTTTTCAGCCGAGGAAGTTATAAATGAATAACAAAGAAAATAAAATTTTTACCGACGCCGCCGCGCCGCGCGCCGAATCCGTATCGGACAATACCGCCACCGTTATACCCGTAATCGAAGAACAAATCACGGTCGATAAGCAAGTTGTGGAATCCGGCAAAGTTCGTATTTCCAAACATGCGCGGGAAATCGAAGAGAACGTCGATATACCGCTTCTGCACGAAGAAGTTTCGGTCGAGCGCGTTCAAATGAACCAGGTCGTTGAAGAACGCCTGCCCGTTCGCTACGACGGAGACACGCTGGTTATTCCGGTTGTCGAAGAGCAGGTTGTCCTCCAGAAGCGGCTTGTTTTAGTCGAAGAGCTGCACGTCAAAAAACAAATAATCGAAACACATCAGTCTCAGCGAGTTACTTTGCTGAAAGAGGAAGTAGAGATAACGAGGTCAACCGGCAATGAAAATTTCGGCGGCTGAAGCAAGGGCAAAGGTCGGGAGAAATTTCGGCTTGAATCAAAACTGAATTAATTCAGGAAAAAGGGAGAAAAAATAAAATGGCACATACAGTAATCGGTTTATTCGACAGCAGAAACGAAGCTCAGGCAGCTATGCAGGAGTTGATTCGACAGGGTTTCGTTCGTGAAAATATCGACGTTTCAAACAAAAGCGCGGACAGCAGCGCGAGTTCGACGCCGAATCGGAGCAGCGACGGTCCGATTAGCGGCACGATGTCCACGACGGAAGTTTCCGGCTCGCCGGGTTTCGCGAACAGTGTAGGTAATTTTTTCAGCTCGCTGTTCGGCGATGATGAAACGACGGCGAGAAGTTATACCGACGCCGCCGGCGAAGCGGACGCCATCTTGACGGTTCACGTCGATACGGAAGAAAGAGCCAGAGCCGCCGCCGAGATTCTCGACAGAAACGGCGCAATCGACGTTGACGGGCGTATGTCGCAATCAAACCGGCAGAACGCTGCGGGAACGACCGACACGACGCGCAACACCGCGAATGTGCAGAGCGGCACTTCGATTCCGGTTATCGAAGAACAATTGCAGGTCGGCAAGCGTGAAGTCGAAACCGGCGGCGCGCGTGTCAGAAGCCGCGTCATCGAAAAACCGGTCGAAGCCAGCGTCAGACTTCGTGAAGAACACGTCGTCGTCAATCGCAATCCGGTCAACCGCGAAGTTACCGACGCCGATTTGACGAATTTCAAAGAAGGCGACATCGAAATAACCGAACACGCCGAAAAAGCCGTCGTCGGCAAACAAGCCCGCGTCGTCGAAGAAGTCGAAATCGGCAAACAAGTAACCGAACGCGAAGAAACGGTTCGTGATACGGTTCGCCGCACGGATGTCGAAGTCGATGAAATCGATACCGACACGACGAGGCGCACAGCCAATAACAAAAGATAGTAAATTTTAACAGCGCGAAAAAAGGGAATGTTCATAATTTATGAACATTCCCTTTTTTATGTAAATTTTTAAGTAAACTTTTGAAATCGCAGCAATTACTGTTCGGCGTATGCACACGTAATTGTCT
>JALZOE010000289.1 GCA_030857325.1 Acidobacteriota bacterium | reverse complement strand
ACCTTGCCCGCCGCCGAATTTGTCCGACATCCATTTGATAAAACCGGGCGTGTTCGGACCGCCGAAAACCGACAGCAGCACAATGACGATGAGAATATACGGAATCGCGTAGATAACATCGACAATTCGCATCATCAGATTGTCGATTCTGCCGCCTAAATAGCCGGCAATCGCGCCGTAGCTGACGCCGACCAGAAGCGAAACAATCGTCGAGATAATGCCGACCATCAGCGAAATTCGTCCGCCCTGCAAAACTCTGGCGAGCATATCGCGTCCGGCTTCGTCCGTTCCCATCGGATGCTGCAAAGACGGCGGAAAAGATTTAATCAAATCGCCTTCGGCTGGAATGTAATCGGCTGTAAATCCAGTCGTCAAACGAATTATCAGCGGTCCGATTGTTACGGCGACGACCATTATCGTCATTACAATCAAGCCGAAAACGGCTAATTTATTTTTCAAAAGCCGCCGCCACGCGTCTCGCCAAAGCGATGTTCCTTTCACGGTTTCTGTATTTTTTGCCATAAAATTTTTAAGAGCCTAAGATTTCTTTGACCGGCAATTCTAAATTTTCGATTGCCGTTAATTTAACCGTTTCGTCCGTCTCCAAAATCCGCGCCAAATAATAACTGCCGTTTTTCGGCTGTGAATAAACTTCAATCGTGTTGTTCTTTAAATTGACGAGCCAGAATTCTATAATTTCGGCTTCGGCGTAAAGCCTTTTTTTGATTTCGCGGTCGTATTCGACAGTCGAATCGGAAACTTCAATTAATAATAAAACGTCTGGCGGTGTCGGATGGTTTTCGCTATAAAAATCGCTTCGTCTTTTGAGCAAAGCAATATCCGGCTCTGGTTCGTTGTATTCGTCTATATGAATCGGGTCTTGAACCGATATGATTGCTTCGTTTCGAGTCAAATCTCTTAACATTTCGCTGAACCTTTTCACTGTTCCGGCGTGTTTGCTTCCGATTGTTATTTTGTCTATTAAATACCCGTCGATTATTTCCCAGCCGCTTTCTTCGGGCAAAATTCCGGCTTCGGTCATTTTGCGGAAGTCTTCGACGCGAAATCTTTTCGACGAAACTCTTAGAGAAACTCGTTCCAAATCGGCGATTGTCGTCATAACTGTATTATTCGTAACGAATGCGCGGGTCGAGAAATCCGTAGGAAATATCGACCGCGAGATTAAAAATCATAATCAGAATCGAGAGAAAAGCGACGATTCCCAAAATAAGCGGCTCGTCGCGGTTTAAAACCGCCTGAATAAAAATATTGCCCAAGCCGGGAATCGAGAAAACTCTCTCGACGACGACCGTTCCGGCAAGCAGCGCGGCGAGCGCGGGACCTGTGAAAGAAACAACCGGAATAATTCCGCCGCGAAGTCCGTGTTTGAGCAGAACGGTTTTTTCGTCCAAACCTTTGGCGCGCGCCGTGCGAATGTAATCCGAACGCATAACTTCGAGCATTCCGGCTCGCGTAAGGCGCGCAATGTAAGACATATAAATCGCCGCCAGGGTTATGACCGGCAAAACCAAACTTGAAATTCCGCCCCAGCGCGCGGGCGGGAAAATATAAAGTCCGAGCGAAAATATTAAAACCAAAATCGGACCCAAAACGAAATTCGGCACGGATAAACCGAGCATCGCCAGCGCCATCGAGCCGTAATCGAAGGCGGAATTTTGTTTCAGAGCGGCGAGAATTCCCGCGCTCAAACCGACGATTAAAGCGAGAAGATATGCGAGCAAGCCGATTGTCGCCGAATAAGGAAGATGCCGCCGGATAATTTCGTTGACCGACTGCCCCTGATAGCGCAATGAATCGCCGAAATCGCCGCGGACGACGTTTCCCATCATTATAAAATACTGCTGATACCACGGCTTATCCAAACCGTATTTCTTTTTAATATTGGCTTCGACGGCGGGCGGCAATTTCTTTTCGGTCGAATAAAAACTTCCCGGCGCAATCCGAATCAAGCCCCACGTCAAGGTAACGACAAGCAGCGCCATCGGGATGATAATCAACAATCTGCGTAGAATGAAACTTAACATTATTTTTGTTTATTCGGATTTTCCGTTTCGTCCGCCGAGAAACTTTTCAGCCATTAGGATTACGGCGTTTAGGCGCTCGTCGGTTTCTCGCAGACGCTCGTCGGTTTCCTTAAATCGCTCGTCGGTTTCTTTAAATCGCTCGTCGGTTTCCTTTTGTGCTTCGCGCAGTTCAGCAATATGCTTTCCTTCCTCAATCATTGTGTTGTAAAGGTTTAAGCAAACGCGCTCCAAAACGTTCGTTCGTTTTTCGGCTTCTTTCTGCGTCTCTTGAATTTGTTTATTTGTTTCCTGAACCTGCTGCAAATCAGCGTAAAACTGCGCCTGATTTTCCAAAATAAAATCAATGGTTTTCTGTAATTTTTCGTCGTCCATAAATTTTATTCGGCTTTGGCGGCGTTTGCCGTTTCCGATTGTTTGGATTTCTCCATTTGTTCCTGCGTCGCCGTCAATTGCTTGAGTTGTTCTTCAATCAGCGGGTCGGCAGCTTTCATAATGTTATCGACATCGGCGTCCCATTTGTCCGGGTCGCGCTCGATATAGACGAATTTCCAGGGATGGAGCGTTCCCGGATTCGGGTAAAATCCTTTGATATACGGTTTTTTCATCCAGCTCGTGCCGGCGGTCGAAAGCGGAACGACGACTTGCTGCTGCGAAAGGTAAAACTCGGCTTCGGCAAGTTTTTCAAAGCGTTTCTCCGGGTCAACCGTATTGTTGGCTTCGTCCATCATTTTATCGTAATTCGGGTCCCACCAGCCGGTCGCGCCTTCATTCGCCGGCGTGTAGAAAAGCCCTAAAAAGGTGAAGGGATCCATATAATCGCCGACCCACCCGCGCCGCCCGAAACCTTCGTATTCAACTCTCGAAATCATCGGCAGAAACGTCTTGAATTCCATATTTTTCAGTGGAACGGTGATGCCCAAATTTTGCTTCCACTGCGCCTGCACAAATTCGGCGACGGCTTTGTTGCTTTCCGCCGTGTTGTATGTGATGGAAATTTTGTCAACCGGAAAAGTCGGCGTCGCGTAGCCGCTGCCCTGTTTCTGCACCGGATAACCGGCTTCGGTCATCAGTTTTCGCGCTCCTTCCGAGTCAAAAGTTCGTTTCGCCCATTGTTCCGGCGTAATATTGTTTTCTCTTAGTTTTTCCGCGTAAACCTTTTTTCGCGCCTCTTCGTATTTCGGGAAAATGCCTTCGGGCGTAAAATCGGTCAGCGGCTTGATTGTTTTGCGAAATTCGGCGAGCGCTTCGCGGTTGACCGCTAGACTGAAAGCCTGTCGAACTTTCAAATTATCCATCGGCGGCTTTTTAACGCTCATAACATAAAATTCCGTCGCCACTTCCGGGTGCAGCAAATATTCGTCTTTATATTGCCGGATAGTTTCATTCCAGGCGGCGGGAACGGTGTGATTGTAAAGCGCGTCAACCCGTCCGGCTTTATAAAGATTCATCATCGTCGTCTGCTCGTCGAGCGGATAAAACTCGATGCCGTCGAGTTTGACGTTCGCCGCGTCCCAGTAATTCCGGTCTTTAACGACGATTAATTCATCATACGGTCTGTGAGCGGAAACTTTGAAAGGTCCGCTGGTGACGATATTTTCCGGTTTTACCCAGTTGTTTCCGAATTTTTCAATCGTCGGCTGATGCACGACGCGAAAGAATTGATGACCGAGCAATCCGAGGAAAAAAGGCGCGGGCTGATACAGCTTGATGCGAACGGTGTAATCGTCAACCGCTTCGATGCCGATGTCTTCGGCTTTGACCGGCACGAGTTCTTTGCCTTCGACGGCGGCTTTTAATTTCGGGTTTTTTTCAAAAACTTTGGCGCGCGCCTTTTCGTCGCTCGGCACATACAACCTTTCGGGCGCGTCCAAAAAGCGGTGAAATTCGCTGTCTCCGCCTAAAGTATCGTGCGGCGCGGCGGCGGTTTCCGCTGGCTGATTCGGATTCGGCTCGGCGAAATCTTTTTTCAGCAAAAACTGACCGTTCGCGTCTTTGACAAACGACTGACCGGAATTATAGGCTTCGGCGTATTTCAGATAATAGGCGAGGTAGGCGTTGCGAGCGGCGTATTCCGGCGAGAGTCCGCGCCGAAAACTATAAACAAAATCCTTCGCCGTTAGCGGGTCTCCGTTGGAAAATTTCGCGTTTTTACGCAGATGGAAAAGATACTCGGTTCCGTCGGTTCCAACTTCCCATCTTTCGGCAATCGCCGGAATCGGCTCCATCGTCTTCGGGTGATACTCGACCAAACCGTCGTAAAGCGCCATCATAATCCGCGCTTCCGGCTGTCCGGTAA
>JALZOE010000288.1 GCA_030857325.1 Acidobacteriota bacterium | reverse complement strand
CAGCATGCCCGCTATTCGCGGACATCAACGGAAGGCGGGCTACTGCCCGCCTCTAAACCTAACAATGATAATTTTTAACAAAAATGAATTACGCACAGGCTTCAGTTAGTTTAGCTTCTTCGTAACTTTTATAAGCATCTGCAAGCGTTTTTGTATTCTCGGACACTGTTTTGAAAGCTGTCGGTAAACTTTTCAAAAACATAACAATTAGGATTAGAGCAGAAACTTCTCTTAACTCTTACACAAACCGAAAAATTATTTCTAAAGAGCCTTTTCTAAACTCAGCTATATTTAGCTGCTCGTTTTTGCGGAGTGCATAACTTCTCAAACCGGTTGGGCTTAATCGTCCATATAATCTATCAATCAATGATAAGTAAGCAGTAAAATCCTTTAAATTTACATTTTCATCATTTATTGAAATAGAAAGTTCAATCAAATGATTACTTGGTTCACCTTTCAATTGAAAAACATTACCTAATTCCAAAATCAACTCTCTAGAAACTTGTTTTTGTAATTCAATTTTTTCTGTAAGCCTTTCAGCATATTTTTCAAGAGCATTGTTCATATTTTATATTTTTGCTTTCTAGGCTCTCGTCAAACTACGGTATTTAATGCGATGCGGCTGGTCGGCGTCGTGTCCGAGTCTAGCCTTTTTGTCGGCTTCGTATTCCGAATAATTGCCGTCGAAAAATTCCACTTTCGAGTCGCCTTCAAACGCCAGAATGTGCGTGGCGATACGGTCTAAAAACCAGCGGTCGTGGCTGATGACGACGGCGCATCCGGCGAAATTTTCCAATGCTTCTTCGAGCGCGCGCATCGTGTTTACGTCCAAATCGTTGGTCGGCTCGTCGAGCAATAAAACATTCGCGCCCGACTTTAACATTTTTGCCAGATGAACGCGGTTGCGCTCGCCGCCCGAAAGCTGCCCGACGCGCTTTTGCTGGTCTGTGCCGGAGAAATTAAAGCGCGAAACATAGGCGCGGGAATTTACTTCACGTTTGCCCAACTGCACCAAATCCAAACCGTCGGAAATTTCTTCCCAGATTGTTTTCTCGCCGTTAAGCGAATCGCGTGATTGGTCAACATAACCGAGTTTGACGGTTTCGCCGACTTTGAAATCGCCCGCGTCCGGCGTTTCCTGTTTGGTAATCATCCGAAAAAGCGTCGTTTTGCCCGCGCCGTTCGCGCCGATAACGCCGACGATTCCGCCGCGAGGCAAGGAAAATTCGAGATTTTCAAACAATAACTTTCCGTCGTAACCTTTGGCGACGGATTGGGCTTCGATAACCGTGTCGCCGAGCCGTTCGGCGACGGGAATAAAAATTTCCAAATCTTCGGCGAGTTTCTCCGATTGCTGCGATGCGAGATTTTCGTAATCGTTGATGCGGGCTTTCGATTTGGCGTGCCGTCCTTTCGGCGACATCCGAATCCATTCAAGCTCGCGTTCCAGCGTTTTCTGGCGTTTATCTTCGGTTTTTTCCTCACCTTTCAGACGAATCTGCTTTTGTTCGAGCCACGACGAATAATTTCCCTTATACGGAATTCCTTCGCCGCGGTCTAATTCCAAAATCCAACCGGCGACGTTATCGAGAAAATAACGGTCGTGCGTAACGGCGATAACCGTTCCCTCATATTTCTGCAAATGCTGTTCGAGCCAGCCGACGGTTTCGGCATCGAGATGATTTGTCGGTTCGTCCAATAATAAAATATCTGGCTTTTGCAAAAGCAAACGACAGAGCGCGACGCGACGTTTTTCGCCGCCCGACAAATTTTTAATCGGCGTCTCCGGCGGCGGACAGCGCAGCGCGTCCATCGCCATCTCCAGCCGCGCGTCCAAATCCCACGCATCAGCCGCGTCGAGCTTTTCCTGCACTTCGCCCTGTCGCTCAAGCAGTTGCGCCATTTCGTCGTCCGTCATTTCTTCACCGAATTTTAGGTTAATTTCGTCAAATTCTTGCAGAAGGTTCACGGTTTCCTGCACTGCTTCTTCGACAATCTGCTGAACGGTTTTCGACTCGTCCAGCTTCGGTTCCTGCTCCAAATAACCGACGCTGTAGCCTTTCGAGAAAACGACTTCGCCGTTAAATTCCTTGTCCGTCCCGGCGATAATCCGCAAGAGCGACGATTTCCCCGAACCGTTCAGCCCGAGAACGCCAATTTTCGCGCCGTAAAAAAACGATAAATAAATGTCTTTCAAGACTGGTTTTTTATCGTAAAACTTGCTGACCTTGACCATCGAGAAAATGATTTTGTTTGGTTCGTTGTTATTGCTCATATATGAATTTATTAAAACAGGTTTTCACCATAAAAAATACGAAAGAAAAGAGTCCAGCCACGAACAAACACGAAAAGGCACGAAATAAGAAGAAATAAATAAATGATTTTATTCGTGTCCGTTCGTGTTTGTTTGTGGCTAAAAAATTTCTGTGTCTTTTGGCGACTCTTATATAGATACTAATTTTTTTCTAACTGTAATTTTGTCAATTCTATCTCTTTTTACTTCAAATCCGATTCCGGCCTTTTCGGGCGCGACGATTGTGCCGCTTTTCGTAATTTCAACGGCTGGTTCAATTATATCTTCGCTCCAATAACGCTTCGACGCCGAAACGTCGCCGGGTAAAGTAAATCCGGGAAGCGTGGACATTGCGATGTTGTGCGCTCGTCCGATGCCGGATTCGAGCATTCCGCCGCACCAGATTGGAATCGAATTTTCACGCGCGACCGTTTCGACAAGGCGCGCCTGCGCGTGTCCGCCGACTCGTCCGAGTTTGACGTTTATTATTTTGCAGCTCTTTAGTTCAATCGCTTTGCGCGCGTCTTCCGGCGAGCGGATTGATTCGTCGAGACAAATCGGCGTCTTGATTTCGCGCTGCAATTTCGCGTGGTCGAGCATATCGTCGTAGGCGAGCGGCTGCTCGAACATCATTAAATCAAACGCGTCCATTCGTTTGAAAAGTTCGATGTCGCCCAGCGAATAAGCCGAATTTGCGTCGCCCATCAGCAGAATATCGCCGAACTTTTCGCGCACTTTTTCGACGATTTCAAAATCCCAATGCGGCGCGATTTTGATTTTTATGCGTTTGTAACCGGCGTCGAGTTCGGTTTGAATTTTACCGAAAAGCTGTTCGACCGAATCTTGTATTCCAATCGAAACGCCGCACTCAATTTCCTGATTCGTGCCGCCGAGATGTTTCCACAACGGAACATTTAACACCCGCGCTTCCAAATCCCAAACCGCCGTCTCAATCGCCGCCTTCGCCATTCGGTTGCCGCGCACACGTTTCATCAAATCCCAAACGTCGGAAGCCGCGCCGATTTCTTTGCCGATAACCATCGGCGCAAGGATTTTTTCAATCGTCGCCCACGCCGCGTCCGTCCATTCTTCGCAATACGAAGGCGTTTCGCCGCACGTAACTTCGCCCCAGCCTCCGTTGTTTTCGGTGTCGAGAACGCGCGCTAAAATGATTCTTCGCTCGTAAGTTCTGCCGAAGCTCGTCTCGAAAAAATGGACGAGCGGCATTTTGATTTCGATTAGCTCGATTGACTTTATTTTCATTTCTGGTTGATATTTGATTTTATAAATTCAAAAATGAATTTTATCCGAAACGATTGCCGGTTGACCAATGAAGAATATTTTTCCCCAAATATTTTTATTTTTTCAGGAAGAAGCGAGCGCGATAATCCACGCGCCGAATCAAACCGCGATTGAGCCGACGATTATCAATCTCGTCTCGTGGCTTAAATTAGCCATCGAAACGACGGGCGCGGTTATTATCGCTGTCGGCGTCGCGCTGGCAATCGTCGAATTCGTCAAAGTTTTGTTAACCGCCCGACCCGACGGCTACACGAGCATTCGTCTTCTGCTGGCAAGATATTTGGCGCTCGCGCTCGAATTTCAACTCGGCGCGGACATTCTTTCAACCGCGATTTCTCCAAGCTGGGACCAAATCGGCAAACTCGGCGCGATTGCCGTTATCCGCACGGCGCTCAACTTTTTCCTGTCGCGCGAGATGGCGGAAGAACAAAAAACTACCGCCGCGGAAAACCGAATGGACGACCACCGCGAAAACGATTCGACGGAAACGATTCGCTGATTGAATAATATTCCGCTGACAAAAACTCAATATCTTCGCGTGTTCCGATGTCGTTTATTTTTATCGCCCGAAAAATATGCAGCCGCGAATTACACGAACGAACACGAAATATAAAAATTTCTTATTCGTGTTCATTCGTGCAATTCGCGGCTAAAAAAATCTTACTCGGTTGAAACTTCTTCTTCGCCGTTAAGCGCGGCGTGAACCGTGTGCCACGACAACGACGCGCATTTGACGCGGGCGGGAAATT
>JALZOE010000287.1 GCA_030857325.1 Acidobacteriota bacterium | reverse complement strand
TACCGGAAATTACGCTTATTATTTGGAGAAAAAAGACGAACAGGAAACTTTGCGCGCGACCGAAGGACACAAGCGCGATATGCTCATCAGAAAAGAATTGGCGTGGCTCAGACGCGGCGCGAAAGCCAGAACGAGAAAATCGAAATCGCGCATCAACGCGGCGCACGAACTGATGGCGCAGCCGAAAGAACGCGCCAAAGCCGAAATCGAAATCGCCGTCGGCGGCAGACGTTTAGGCTCGAAAATCGTCGAACTCAATAACATTTCAAAATCCTACGGCGAGCAGAAATTGATTGACGATTTTACATATTTGATAAAACGCGACGACCGCATCGGCGTCATCGGACCGAACGGCGCGGGCAAAACAACCTTGCTTGAAATCATTACAAGACGCTTGCAGCCGGACGCGGGCGAAGTCGAAGTCGGGCAGACCGTCGTCATCGGTTACTACGACCAGGAAAGCCGCGCTTTAGACGACGAGCAGCGCGTTATCGATTACATCAAGGAAGTCGGCGAATATGTGCAAACCATTGACGGCACACAGATTACGGCGAGTCAGATGCTTGAGAAATTTCTGTTTCCGCCCGCCGCGCAGTATTCGTTCGTCGGCAAATTGTCGGGCGGCGAACGGCGGCGTTTATATCTGCTTCGCGTTTTGATGAGCGCGCCGAACGTGCTTTTGCTGGACGAGCCGACCAACGATTTGGATATTCCGACGCTCGTCGCGCTCGAAGAATACCTGGACGATTTTGCGGGCGCTCTCGTCGTCGTCAGCCACGACCGCTATTTTCTCGACCGCACGGTTGAAACCGTTTTCAAATTTGCAGGCGCGGGCAAACTGCGCGAATATCCGGGCGATTATTCGGCGTATCTGGAATATAACGAAATGGAAGAAGCCAAAAAAGCCAATCA
Source organism: Acidobacteriota bacterium (assembly GCA_030857325.1). Lineage (GTDB taxonomy): Bacteria > Acidobacteriota > Blastocatellia > Pyrinomonadales > Pyrinomonadaceae. Next base: position 3,440 of record JALZOE010000287.1, on the reverse strand, counting down.
AAAACCAGTCGCCGCGCCGGAAAAACCGAAGGAAGTAAAACAGGAAAAAGCCGCGCCGACAAAACTTTCCTTCAAGGAAAAGCGCGAGTTTGAAACGCTTGAGCCGCAAATCGCAAACAGCGAAACGAGATTAAAGGAAATCGAAAAGCAGTTGAATCTTCACGCGAGCGACGCCGGACGCCTCAACGAATTGTTCGGCGAACAGCAAAAATTAAATAAACAACTCGAACGAGATATGGAACGCTGGGCGGAACTTGCCGAACGCGCCGAATAATCGCGCCGCCTGAAAAATCTTCGTTAAAGTGGTATAACTTATTGTGAATCGATACTAAAACAAAGCGGCGCTTTAGTCGGAGCGCGGGCATCCTGCCCGCAATGAACGCGGAAGCGTTCACAAGCCGCCGAACAAACTCTGCGTCGAGTTTTAGCTACAGGTTTTAGATTGCTCGCGCAATCTTTGCGGGCAGGATGCCCGCGCTCCCGGTAAGAATGCCTTTTTGATTAAAGAACACGTATCTTTTACAAATAATAATTAAATAAATTCGAGCGCGATTGCGGCAAAAATAATTCTGGCAATCGCTTTTATAAATATGCAGACAGAAGAAACAGAAATTACGCCGAACGATGAAAACCCCGAAATGGAAATTGATAACTCTTTCGCGCAGTTCGGTTTGAGCAAGCCTCTGATGAAGGCAATCAAGGAAATGGGCTACGAAGCGCCGTCGCCGATTCAGACGAAAACGATTCCGCTGCTGCTCGCGGGCAAAGATATTGTCGGGCAGGCGCAGACCGGAACGGGCAAAACGGCGGCGTTCGCTCTTCCGATTCTCGAAAAAATCGACTTAAAAAGCAGCAAGATTCAGGCGCTCGTTTTAGCGCCGACACGCGAGCTTGCCATTCAGGTTGCCGAAGCGTTTCACACTTATTCAAAGCACGTCGGGCGGATAAAAGTTTTGCCGGTTTACGGCGGGCAGTCGATTTCCCAACAGATGAAGCATTTGCGCGGCGGCGTCCAGGTTGTCGTCGGAACGCCGGGACGAATTATGGACCATATGCGGCGCGAGACGCTCGACATCGCCGATTTGAAAGTCGTGGTTTTGGACGAAGCCGACGAAATGCTGCGAATGGGTTTTATCGACGACGTTGAATGGATTCTCGGACACACGCCCGAAACGCGCCAGACGGCTTTGTTTTCGGCGACGATGCCGCGCGAAGTTCGCCGTATCGCTGAGCGTTATTTGAAAGACCCGGTAAACGTCGAAATCGAGCGCAAAACTTTGACCGTTCCGACGATTACGCAGTCTTACGTCAACGTTTCCGAAGGTCAGAAAACGGACGTTTTAACCAGAATTCTCGAAGCCGATTCAAACGCGGGCGAAGCGGTTTTGATTTTTCACCGGACGAAAATCGGCGCGGCTAATTTGAGCGAAAAATTGCAGGCGCGTGGTTATGCCGCCGAAGCGATGCACGGCGATATGAGCCAGAGCCAGCGCGAATCGGTGATTAAAAGATTAAAAAACGGGCAAGTCGAAATCGTCGTTGCAACCGACGTTGCCGCTCGCGGTCTCGACGTTGAACGCATCGGCACGGTTATCAACTACGATATGCCGGGCGACACCGAAGTTTACGTTCACCGCATCGGGCGCACGGGACGCGCCGGGCGCGAAGGCAAATCGATTTTGTTCGTTACGCCGCGCCAGCAGCGGATGAAAAACGACATTGAAAGATACACGAAACAGAAAATCGAGCCTTTAAAGTTGCCGACAAAAGCCGACATCGCAGCCAGACGCGTCGATTTGCTAAAGGAGCGCATTATCAACACTTTAACCGAGCAGGATTTGGAATTGTATCTATCGCTCGTCGAAGAAATTCAGGAAGAAAACAGCCTCGACATCGCCGAAATCGCCGCCGCGTGCGCGTTTCTGGCGGGCGGAGACAAACCGCTCGAAGTTGCCAAAGAGCCGGAATTTCAACAGCGTTCTTACAATGACGATTCGCGTTCATACGGTAACGATAACCGTTCATATAACGACAACCGCTCAAACAATAACGAGCGGCGTCCGTCTCGCGGCAACGATGAACCGCGTTTCCAGCGCGGCGAAAAACCCGCTTACAACGACGAAGGAATGGTTAGATTGTTCATCGATGTCGGACACAACAAAGCAATCAGCCCGTCGGATATTGTCGGCGCGATTGCCAACGAAGGCAACATTCCCGGCAGAGCCATCGGCGGCATCGACATCCAGGACAGATTTTCGCTCGTCGATGTCCCGTCCGAATTCGTCGAACAGGTTTTGCGGCAAATGCAGAACACGCGCCTGCGCGGAATGAACGCCAACATCCGCCTCGCCAACCAAAAAGATTTCGGTGAGAACAGCGACGCGCCGAGCAATGAAGCGTCATACGCAAAAGTTTTCAAGCCGAAAAAGAAAGTCAAAGGCAAAAGTTTCGAGCCGAAAATCCGCAAAAAAGCGACGAAAAAACGCGAGAAAACAAAATCGAAGTGATTATAAAAAAGAGTTTATTTGATAAAAAGCCGTCCGAGGAACCGCAACGGCAGCCTTTTATTTATTAAATGGAAGAACGAATTTTAATTTGTCGTAGTCCCGGCAAAACAGATACAAATTAGCCAGTAAACTCAAGGGTAAGGTAAGAGTTTGAGATTTGCTCAGAAGGCAACAAAGTTTCTACGGTGTTCGGATAGTATGCTCTAGAGCCTGGTCGTATTCGTTCATACATTTGTCGAGCGGTTTGCCGTTTTGGTGAATACAATTACAGAAATCTTCACCGGCTTTGGTTCTGTTACTGCCTTTAAATTGCTTCTGACACTGTAATAAAGTGTTGCGGGGCTTAATGCTGTAAAGACGTGGAACGACCAGCATAAAAAAGATAACGGCGGCAAACACTCCGGCAAAGAAAAGTGTCGGGAATTTATTACTAAGGCTTTTCTTCTCCGTTAATTCATCGGAAATTGCCGGACGATTAAAGGGAAGAATGAATTTCCATTTGTCATAATCCCAGCAAAGCAGATACAAATTAGCCAGCACCATTAAAGGCGCGGTAAAAAGCGACCCGTCAAAACGCACCGCAAACGAAAGAATACAAATATTCAATATGATGGGAAAATAGAGAAACGCTCCGAGAGTTCCCGTGCGCGGAATCAGCAGCAGAATCGCCGCCGTCACCTGCACGACACCGATAAACGTATAATAATAACCGGTTGTGTGTAACGCTTCTAAATAATGACCCATCGGGTGATTAGCGGATAAGCCGCTGGCGAACCGCTCGCCAAGAATTTTGACCATACCCGAAGGTATAAATCCGACTGCCAGAGCTAAACGATTAAAAACAGCAAAATACCGAAGCCACCTGTTTTCCTTTGCCTGTAAATGAAGTCGGTCAAGTGTCGAAGAAATACCCATAAATTTATAAAACGTAAT
>JALZOE010000286.1 GCA_030857325.1 Acidobacteriota bacterium | reverse complement strand
GAGTTTCCCGACGATGCGAGCTGGCAGAAATACAAAAACACGAACGGAAAATTAACGCGCGACGATTGGCGGCGCAAAAACGTCGATGATTTTATCGAAAGCGTCGGGCGCGGAATCAAGCGCGTAAAACCTCGCGTTTTATACGGAGTTTCGCCGTTCGGCATCTGGCAGCCGATTCCCGAAAAAGATATTAAAGGTCTTAACGCTTACGCCGAGCTTTACGCCGACGCCCGAAAATGGCTGCGCGACGGCACAATCGATTATTTGTCGCCGCAGCTCTACTGGGAAACGGCGCGTAAAAATCAGAGCTTTCCCGTTCTTCTCGATTGGTGGCAAAGCCAGAATGTAAAAAATCGTCATTTATGGACGGGAATCGCGACTTACCGCATCGGCTCGAACGTCGATTTTACGGCGCGGGAAATCGTCAATCAAATCGAAACCTCGCGCCGCCTTCAGCCGACGGCGGGAAACATCGAATTTAGTTTCAAATCTCTGCGAAATGATTTGGGCGGAGTGCAGAAACTTTTAACGTCCGGCGTTTACAAAAGCGACGCAATCGTTCCGGTTTCAAATTGGATAAAAACAAAAAAGCCCGCCGCGCCGAAGATTGAAATCGTAAAGGAAGCGGATAAACTGAAAATCGATTGGCGCGAGCGCGGAGCGGTAAAAGCGTTTTGGTTTGTCGTTTACGCCAGAGATAAAAACGGCTGGAGTTATTCGATTCTGCCGTCAGCGACAAAAAGCATCACGCTTTCGTCGGAGCGGCAAATCTCGCAAGTCGCCGTTACGAGCGTCGATAGATTGGGCAATGAATCAACGGTTAAACAAGTAACTTTACGGTAATCCGAAGCCGCCATTTTAACTTCAATATTTGTTATCGGCGTCCGATTTTGACGCTCGCGCCGTCAGCCATTCGAGCAGCATCGTTTCCTGTTTGTGCAGAGCGTGTTCGGGGCGCGCCGCGATTTGGTTGGCAACCTGCGGAAGTTTGAAGAATACGGAAAGCTGTTCCTGCACGCCCGATTCGCCCAATCTTTTAGCGTAATCGAGTAGCCGCGCGATTTCGATAACCAGCGGCGCGGCGAGAATCGAATCCCGGCACAGAAAATTTATTTTGAGCTGCATCGGCTGACCCAGAAATCCGGTAACGTCGATGTTGTCCCACGATTCTTTGTTGTCGCCGCGCGGTCGGTAATAGCGAATATCGACCAGATGGTCTTCGACCGCGTAGCCTAAAATGTCGTCGAGAACCGAGCCTTTGGTCGTTATTTTCGATTTGAGCGCGTCCGGGTCGCTCAACGCGAAACCGTCGCGGTTGCCCAGAATATTGGTCGAATACCAGCCTTCGACTTTTAAGGCGCGGGTTTTCAAAGCGGGCGCGATAACGGTTTTTATCATCGTCTGCCCGGTTTTCCCGTCTTTTCCGGCGAGCGGCACGCCTTTTTTCACGGCGTATTCGACCAGCGCCGGAATATCTGCCGCCACAGACGGCGTAAAATTGCCGTAAGGCACGCCTTCGCCGACGGCGGCGTAAGCGTAAATCATCGCGGGCGAGATTTCCGGCGAATTTTCGCCGAGCGCCTTCTCGAAATCGGCGAGCGTGTCGAACGTCCGGCTGTCTTTGGCGACGAAACTTTCGGTCGAAGCGAGATTTATCATCACGACGCGCTCGCAGCCCTGTTCGGTTTTGAAAAGGCGTATGTCTTCGCAGACGGCTTCGACGGCGGCGAAATGATTTTCGGCGGCGTTAATGTTTTTGCCTTCGATGTTGACGCAAAACGCTTTATTGGAGATTGCCGCTCGCGGCTTCAGCGCCTGAAGCTGTTCGCTGACGGCTTGAAACTGCGGCAGAGTCAAAACATCGTGCGTTGTCGCCGCCGCCGCCAAATCGTCGCCGATAACGTCCCAGCCGCCGAAAACCAAATCTTCGTAAGCGGTCAAATCAGCCGTTAAATTTTCCGCCAGCGCCGCCAGCGGCAAGCCTTCGATGCCGACGCTCTTTTGTTTTATCAACTCGATTCCGGCAACGGCGGTCGAAGCGACGGCGCCGCTCAAACCGACAATCATTATTCCCAAACGCTGCTCTTTACTCATTGCGGCTTTAAATACAAAAACGCCCGGTCAAAATTAAAAATCATCCTGCCGAGCGATTATTTCCGACCTTGTTTAAGAACTGTTATAAAAAACTATAAAAACCTTAATCTATTAACGGCATTTTCTCAAACTCGAAATCGGGCATTTCGAGTTTGAGACCGATGATTTTATTCTTCTTCTTCGAGCGTCATTTCGGCGATTTTATTTTCTTCATTAACCGCGAAACGCCATAAAAAAACGCGTTTCGGCGTTTCGGCTTTGTAGCGGTAGATACGATTTTTACTGGCGGTTTCACCGCCGACGAAAACGAGTTTTTTGATTGTTCCGTAAGAAGCCAGTCGCTTGTTGAGAGTTCGGGCGCGTTCGGTTTCGAGAGACGCGCGCATTTCGCGGGTCAGCAATTCGGGATTTAATTTATTTTCCGTTCGACCGCGCAGCGCGCTTTCCAAAAGACCGGTGATTTTCGCGTCAACGTCTGGATTTTCCTTCAACGCGCGCAGGGAAATATCCGGCAGATAAATTTTAGCGACGCCGCGCGCAATCATTCCGCCGAGTCCCTGGTCGCCCAGATTGGTCAGCACGATAACGCTCAAATCGTCATCCGTGTAACGCGTGATGTTGGCGGCAAATCCCGCCGTTTGCCCGCCGTGCGAGACGAGCTTGTGTCCGCGAAATTCCGTAACGTTCCAGCCGAAACCGTATGGATAAGGCTTTCCGTTATTGAAAAGAACGGGCGTCCAGATTTGTGCCTTGCTTTCCTTTTTTAGAAACGCGTCGCCGCGCAGAGCCGCGTCCCATTTCGCTAAATCCGTGACGGTCGAAACGATTGCACCGGCTGAAAAAACGTCGGTCAAATCGTAATCGCGCCCGACGAGTTTGCCGTTTCCCCATTCGTAACCGTCGGCGCGATTGGGAACGATAAATTGCGGGTCGCGGTCGGCGGTTCGATTCATTCCGAGCGATTTAAAAATCCTTGTCTGGACAAAATCCCAGTAAGATTTGCCGCTGACCGATTCGACGATAAAACCTAAAAGATTGTAGCCGGAGTTGCTGTAAATCCAACGCTCGCCCGGCTCAAATTCGAGCGGACGTGTGCCGATTGCCTTTATAAATTCGTCGCGCTTTAACCTTTTTGTTAATTCAAAACCCGACAAACCCGTGTAGCTTTTGATGCCGGAAGTGTGCGTCAATAGATTTCCGACCGTTACGTTTTTCCAGCTTTCGGGCGTGTTCGGGAGGTATTTTGAAATTTTTTCGTCCGTGTTTATTTTTCCTTCTTCGACGAGCAGCATAACGGCGGCGGCGGTGATTTGTTTGCTGATTGAACCGATTTCAAACACGGTTTCCTTTGTCGCCGGAACGCTCAATTCGACGTTTGCCAAACCGTAACCTTCGGCTTTGACGATTCTGCCGTCCTTAATAATCGCAATCGCCGCGCCGGGAATATGCCGCTCGCGCATCTGCGCCCGGACGTAATCGTCAACTTTATCGGCGCGCGCCGATAAAGCGCCGCACAACAGCAAAAACAAAAACAAAACAACGCGTGAACAATCTGATTTACGATTCATAGATTTACGGCGAATATCTTAAAGAGACTGATTTTGTAATTACCCGAACGATGTCAATAATACGAATCTTCACCGAAAAAACACAAGCGAAATCGCAAATAATATCAGTTCAAGTTAATTTGTGCGTGATGCGGAAACTCGCGCAAAGGCTCGGTTGCGCCCGTCATTGTGGTCTGGGTAAAAAGCGCGTTTTTCAAATCGGCAAGCAGCTTCGGATAGCGTCGAATTTCATAAGCCGCGCAAAGAAGTCCGGCAAAAGCGTTTACGTCGCCCGTCTGGTTTACATCGACCAAACCAGCAGGCAGCGCGAGATTTGCCGCGAGAAAAGAACGCGCATCGAAGCCAAAGAAGAACTTCATGACCTCCTGAGATAAAAGATTTTATATCGCCGTCGTTTCACGATTGAATTTCTAATTCGGGACACCAAGCAGTCGGCAGGTTTGCAAGATTGCCAAGCCAGAAATAAACAGGCGTTGGAATTTCATTGGAACACCTCATTGGCAACCGTCAATCTGGCACGAACGGCGGCGAAAAAATCCGCCCTTGAAGATAACTGGCAACCGTTTTCGATGAAATCAATCAAACAACAATTTCTCAATTAACACTTGTTCAAACTATTTATTTGCAAGCTGATATTACGCAACATACATAAACGATGTAATTTCAATAATTTACTAAAGTTTTTATGGTAAA